>JAEXGP010000168.1 GCA_023450775.1 Actinomycetes bacterium
GCGCTACACGCACTACTTCGCCTTCCTGTCGCTGTTCACCGCGTCGATGCTCTTCTTCGTGCTCTCGCAGAGCACGCTGCAGATGATCGTGGGGTGGGAGCTCGTCGGCGTCTGCTCGTTCGCGCTCATCGGGCACTGGTGGGAGGAGAAGCCCAACTCCGACGCCGCGCTCAAGGCGTTCCTCACCAACCGCGTGGGCGACATGGGCCTGCTGATCGGCATGATCATCCTGTTCTTCGCCGCCGACCGGTCGTTCTCGATCATGGACATCACGATCGCGGCGAACGAGGGCGGCATCGGCCACACGACGCTGCTGATCGCCTCGCTCTGCCTGATCGCCGCGGTCATGTCGAAGTCGGGCCAGTTCATCCTCCACACCTGGCTCCCCGACGCCATGGCCGGCCCCACGCCGGTCTCGGCGCTCATCCACGCAGCCACCATGGTCGTCGCCGGCATCTTCATGGTCGCCCGGCTCTACCCGGTGTTCTTCGAGGGCCTCGCCATCGGCGGCTCCTCGGTCAACGCGCTCGCGGTGGTCGGTGCGGTCACCGCCCTCTTCGGAGCGCTGCTCGCCTTCGTCCAGAAGGACATCAAGAAGGTGCTCGCCTACTCCACGGTGAGCCAGCTCGGCTTCATGGTCTGCTCGCTCGGCGTGGGTGCCTGGACGGCGGCCATGTTCCACCTCTTCACGCACGCCTTCTTCAAGGCCTGCCTGTTCCTCGGCGCCGGCTCGCTCAGCCACGCGTGCCACCACAGCTTCAACATGGTCGACGACATGGGTGGTCTCAAGAAGATCATGCCCAAGACGTTCTGGACCTACGTGATCGCCACCGGCGCGCTCGCGGGCTTCTTCCCGCTGTCGGGCTTCTGGTCCAAGGACGAGATCCTGGCCGGCACCGGTTCGTTCCCGGGCACCGAGGGCGCCAACGGCACGTACCACGTGATGCTCGTCATGCTGCTGCTGGCCGCGTTCTGCACCGCCGCCTACATGACCCGCACCATCTGGTACGCGTTCTTCGGCGAGTTCCGCGGCCACGGCCACCCGCATGAGTCGGGCCCGCGCATCACGGTGCCGCTGATCATCCTCGCCACGCTGGGCGCGGTCGCCGGCGTCGCCAACCTGCCGTGGGACGTGCCGATCATCGGCGCCCACGCCTTCGAGCACTTCGTCGAGCCGGTGGGCCTGTACTTCCCGAGCATCACGCACGCCGAGTTCCACCCGGTCCTGGCCGTGACGTCGTTCGGCGTGGCGTGCCTGGGCATCGCCCTCGCCTACCTCTACTTCTGGAAGGGCGCCTTCGCCGGGCTGCACGGGCTGTCCGAGCGCAACAAGCTCGCCGCCTGGGGCAAGAACGTGCTGGTCAACAAGTACTACTTCGACTGGCTGTACACGACGGTGATCACCGGCTTCGTGAAGGGCCCGCTCGCACGGGCCTCCAACTGGGCCAACAAGCACGTCCTCGACGGCATCGTCAACGGCGTCGGCAAGGGTGCCGCCGCCGGTGGTCGGTGGGTCTACGACAACGTCGACCAGACGGTGGTCGACGGCGCGGTCAAGGGCGTCGGCGTCGCCTCCGGCGGCACCGGCGGTGCCCTCCGGCGCATCACCAGCGGTCACATCCAGCAGTACGCAGCCCTGTTCTTCGCGGCTGCCGCAGTCCTGGCCGGCATCTTCGTCGTGCTCATCGGCTGATCCGAGTAGGGAGAACCACTTCCGATGAAAGAGTTCCTGAACGACTGGGGCCTGATCCTCGTCACGTTCCTGCCGCTGGTGGGCGTGGCGGTGATGCTGTGCGTCCCCCGGGAGTCCGAGGGCACCCACAAGCTGCTGGCGCTGATCACGACGCTCGCGACGGCGTTCGTCGGCATCCTGCTCGCGGTCAACTTCGACTACGACAAGGCCGGCGTCCTGCAGTTCCGTGTGGACCACAGCTGGATCGACCAGATCAACAGCCGCTTCATCATGGGCCTGGACGGGCTCTCCCTGCCGCTCCTCGCCCTGACGCTGCTGATCGTCCCGCTCGTCGTCATCTACAGCTGGAACCACATCCCGGACCCGGGCAACCCCAAGTCGTTCCTGATCCTGATGCTCATCCTCGAGACGGGCATGGTCGGGTCGTTCGTGGCCGAGGACCTGATCCTCTTCTTCGTGTTCTTCGAGATCGTGCTCCTGCCGATGTACTTCATGATCGGCGTCTGGGGCGGTCCCGAGCGCAAGTACGCGTCGATCAAGTTCTTCATCTACACGCTGCTCGGCTCGGCACTGATGCTGGTGAGCTTCGTGGCGGTCTACTTCCTGGTGAAGAACCCGGTCACCGGCGAGGCGATCCAGTCGTTCTCCATCCCCGAGCTGCGGGCCGCGGGCGGTGAGGGCGTCGCCCGCTCCGCCCAGGTGATCCTGTTCGCCGGCATGTTCATGGGCTTCGGCATCAAGGTGCCGATGTTCCCGTTCCACACCTGGCTGCCCGACGCCCACACCCAGGCGCCCACCCAGGGCTCGGTCATCCTGGCCGCGGTGCTGCTGAAGCTCGGCACCTACGGCTTCCTGCGGATCGCCATCCCGATCCTCCCCGACGGCGCCCGCCAGTGGGCCCCGGCGATCGGCATCCTCGCCGTGATCGGCATCATCTACGGCGCCCTGTGCTGCCTGGCCCAGACGGACATGAAGCGCCTGATCGCCTTCTCGTCGGTCAGCCACATGGGCTTCACCATGCTGGCGATCGCCACGATGACGACCTACGGCTTCAACGCCGCCGTCTTCGGCATGGTCGCCCACGGTCTCATCACCGGCATGCTCTTCTTCATCGCCGGCTCAGTGAAGGAGCGCTACCACACGCTCGAGATCAAGCGCCTCGGCGGTCTGCTGGTCTCGGCGCCGAAGATGGGCTGGATCCTCGGCCTCTGCACGATGGCGTCGCTGGGCCTTCCCGGTCTCGCCGGCTTCTGGGGCGAGTTCCCCGCCATCCTCAGCGCCTACGAGCCGGCCGCCGGCCTGAGCCTGGGGCTCTTCCGCACGCTGATGGTGCTCGCCGCCCTCGGCACCGTGCTCGCCGCCGGCTACCTGCTCTGGCTCTACCAGCGCACGGCGTTCGGGACCCCCAAGGAGGAGTTCGCGAACGACCCGCACATCCACGACGTCGAGACGCCCGAGTGGATCTCGTGGACGCCGCTCATCATCCTCATCGTCGTGCTGGGCTTCGTGCCCGCCATCATCTTCAACGTGACCGAGCCGGCGGTGTCGCTCATCGCCCAGACGGTCGGAGGCTGATCGACCGTGTCGCTGGCCGCCCAGCTCGTCGCCCAGGTCGGGGGATCGGGGTCCTTCCGGGGACCCACGATCGACTACCACGCCCTCGCGCCAGAGATCATCCTCAGCGCGACCGTCGTGGTGCTCGTGCTGCTCGACTCGATCAAGCTGGACCGCGCCAAGTCGTACATGCCCGTGGTCACCAACCTGGGTCTGCTCGGCGCTCTGATCCCGTTGCTCACGCTGGCCTACGACGGCGGCGAGCGGGTGCTCTTCGCCGGCTCCTACGTGGTCGGGCCCATGGCGCTGCTGCTCAAGGCCCTGTTCCTCGTCTCGGCGTACGTCGTGGTGCTGCTGTCGACCAACTACGTCGCCGAGGGCGACTACTGGGAGAGCGAGTACTACACGCTGCTGGTCAGCTCGGTGCTCGGCATGATCGTGATGGCGTCGAGTCGCGACCTCATCGGCATCTTCGTGGCGCTCGAGCTGCTCTCGATCCCGGCGTACATGCTGGCGTCCTGGCGCAAGGGCGACGTCCGCTCCAACGAGGCGGGCATGAAGTACTACCTGATGGGCGTGTTCGCCTCGGCGGTGCTCCTCTACGGCATGTCGCTCGTCTACGGCGTGGGCGGCTCGACCCAGCTCGAGGAGATCGGCCGTGCCATCCGCGACGCGCCGGACGACGGCGTCCCGGTGATCACGCTGGCGTTGCTGTTCGTGGTCGTCGGCTTCGCCTTCAAGGTGTCCGCCGTGCCGTTCCACGTGTGGGCGCCCGACACCTACGAGGGCGCGCCCACGCCCGTGACCGCGTTCCTGGCCGTCGCCTCGAAGGCCGCCGGCTTCGTGGCGCTGATCAACGTCGTGTTCTTCGCCTTCCTGCCCCGGGCCGACATCGTCCAGCCGCTGTTCTTCGTGCTGGCGGTGGCGTCGATGACCGTGGGCAACCTGGTGGCGCTGCGTCAGACCAACGTGGTGCGCATGTTGGCCTACTCGGGCATCGCCCAGGCCGGCTTCATGCTCGCCCCGTTCGTGGTGGCGGGCGAGAGCCCCGGCGACACGTTCGCCGCCATGCAGTCGGTGATCATCTACCTGGTGATCTACGCGGCCATGAACCTGGGCGCCTTCGCGGTGATCATCGCGATCGCCCGGCGGACCCGCTCGGCCGAGCTCAAGGACCTCCGCGGCATCGTCCACACGATGCCCGGGATGGCCTGGTGCATGGTGCTCTTCCTGGCCTCGCTGATCGGGATCCCGCCGCTCGGCGGCTGGTACGCCAAGTTCAGCGTCTTCAAGGTGCTGGTCGGCGCCGACACCGGCCTGGGCTGGGCGACGGCGATCATCATGGCGCTCAACACCGCGATCGCCGCCTACTACTACCTGAACGTCGCCCGCACGATGATCTTCGACGACGCGCCCGACGGCGACGTGGCCCCCGCGCCGCGGACGCCGCCGTCGCTGGCCGCGGCGGTCGGCATCACGCTGGTCGCCACGTTCGCCTTCGGCGTGCTGCCGGGGCTGCTGACCAACGTCACCAGCTACGGCCCGCTCGCCCTCGGCGGCTGACGCCGACCGGTCGCCGACCGTGAAGTCGCTGGCTGACCGGGTCGCCCGCCTCGGGTCGGTCCGGTTCGACGAGTTCGTCGCCGCGGCCCTCTACGACCCCGAGGACGGGTTCTTCACCCGCCTGGGCAGCGGCGGTCGCGGCCGCGCCGGTCGCGCCGGCGGCGACTTCATCACGAGCCCCGAGGTCGGACCGTTGTTCGGCGCCGTGCTGGCCCGGTACCTGGACGCCCGCTGGGAGGAGCTCGACCGCCCCGACCCCTTCGTGGTCGTCGAGGCGGGCGCCGGTCGCGGCGCGCTCGCCCTGTCGGTCCTGGCAGCTGAGCCGGCCTGCAGTCCCGCCCTGCGCTACGTGCTCGTGGAGCGCTCCGCCGCGCTGCGGGGCGCGCAGGCCGAGCACCTGGCGCTGTCGCACCCGTTCGAGGTGCTCGGTCCGCCGGGCGACGCCGACGAGGGCGTGCCGTCGCCGATCGCCGGCTCGGGTCCGCTCGTGTGCTCGCTGCCCGAGCTGCCGGCCGAGGCGGTCGACGGCGTGGTCGTGGCCAACGAGCTGCTGGACAACGTGCCGTTCCGGCTGTTCGAGCGCTGCCAACCCGACGCCGGCGAGCGAGTCGACGACGGCTGGTCGGAGGTGCGCGTGACCGTCGACGCGGGACGCTTCGTGGAGCTGGTCGTGCCGGCCGAGCCCGACGTCGCACGCCGCCTGGACCTGCTCGCTCCCGACGCCCGGCCCGGCGCCCGCGTGCCCCTCCAGGACGGCGCTGCCGACTGGCTGCGCGCCGCGCGCTCGGTGCTGAGGTCGGGTTCGGTGCTCCTGTTCGACTACGCGGTCCACACCACGGCGGCCCTGGCGGAACGGCCTGCCGCGGAGTGGCTGCGCACCTACCGCGACCACGACCGTGGGACGGCGCCGCTCGAGGACCCCGGCTCGCAGGACGTGACGGTCGAGGTGGCGATCGACCAGCTCGCGGCGGTGGCGCGGCCCGACGACGACCGGTCCCAGGACGAGTGGCTCCGTCGGTGGGGGATCCAGGGCATGGTCGAGGAGGGCCGCCGGCTCTGGGAGGAGCGGGCCGGCGTGGGTGACCTGGCCGCGCTGCGGGCGCGCAGCCGGGGCGTCGAGGCCGAGGCCCTGTGCGACCCGACCGGTCTGGGCGCGTTCCGCGTCCTGGAGTGGCGGGTCCCTCCACCGCGCTGAACCTCGGCGCGCGACCGACCGTCGACCGGGACCAACCTCGCGCCAACCGTGCCTGGCCGAGGGTGGGGCACGCGGGCGGGGATACAGTCCCGCGTCGGACGTCACAGCACAGGGGGACCCATGAACGACGCGGAGCCGACGACCGAGGGCGCGACGATCGAGGACTACTACCGGGAGGACCGGACGTTCCCGCCGTCGCCCGAGTTCGTGGCGCAGGCCGTGGTGTCCGACCCGGGCATCTACGAGCAGGCGGAGTCGGATCCCGAGGGGTTCTGGGCGGCCCGGGCCCGGGAGCTGCTGACCTGGGACCAGGACTTCCACACCACGCTCGAGTGGGAGCTGCCGTTCGCCAGGTGGTTCGTCGGCGGCCGCCTGAACGTGGCCGTGAACTGCGTGGACCGCCACGTCGCCGCCGGCCTCGGCGACCGGGTGGCCATCCACTGGGAGGGCGAGCCCGGCGACACCCGGACCATCACCTACGCCGAGCTGCTGCGCGAGGTCTGCCGGTTCTCGAACGGTCTGCGGGAGCTGGGCGTGGAGGCGGGCGACCGGATCTGCATCTACCTGCCGATGATCCCCGAAGCGGTGATCGCCATGCTCGCCTGCGCCCGTCTCGGTGCCGCGCACTCGGTGGTCTTCGGCGGCTTCAGCCCCGACTCCCTCATCGACCGCATCAACGATGCCGGCGCGACGGTCGTCGTCACCGCGGATGCCGGCTACCGGCGCGGCACGCCGTTCCAGCTCAAGCCGAACGTCGACGTCGCCGTGGCCGCGTGCCCGACCGTGGCGTCGGTCGTGGTCGTCGACCGCTGCGGCACCGACGTGGACATGCACGACGGCCGGGACCACTGGTGGGACGACCTGGTCGGCCGCCAGTCCGACACTCACCGGGCCCAGGCGTTCGACGCCGAGCAGCTGCTGTTCCTGCTCTACACGTCGGGCACGACGGCCAGCCCCAAGGGGATCATGCACACCTCGGGCGGCTACCTGACCCAGGTGGCGTGGACGCACCGGGCGGTGTTCGACCTGCATCCCGAGACCGACGTGTACTGGTGCGCGGCCGACGTCGGCTGGGTCACCGGCCACAGCTACATCGTCTACGGACCGCTCGCGAACGCCGCCACGACCGTGATGTACGAGGGGACGCCCGACACGCCGCGCGAGGAGCTGCGCGGCGACGGCGGCCCGGCCGGATGGGACAAGGACCGGCTGTGGGACATCGTCGAGCGCTACGGGGTGACGCAGCTGTACACGGCGCCGACCGCCATCCGCACGTTCATGAAGTGGGGGGCGGAGTGGCCCGAACGCCACGACCTGTCCTCGCTGCGGGTGCTCGGTACGGTCGGCGAGCCGATCAACCCCGAGGCCTGGATGTGGTACCACCGCCACATCGGCTCCGAGCGCTGCCCGATCGTGGACACGTGGTGGCAGACCGAGACCGGCGGCCACATGATCACGCCGCTGCCGGCGATCACCGCGACCAAGCCCGGGTCCGCCTGCCATCCGCTGCCCGGCATCGGCGCCGAGCTGGTGGACGACGACGGCAACGTCGTGGAGCGCGGCGGGGGCTACCTGACCCTCACCCGGCCCTGGCCGTCCATGCTCCGCGGCATCTGGGGCGACCCGCAGCGGTACGCGGACACGTACTGGTCGCGGTTCGAGGGCCGCTACTTCGCCGGCGACGGCGCCAAGCTCGACGACGACGGCTACCTGTGGGTGCTCGGCCGCGTCGACGACGTGATGAACATCTCCGGTCACCGCATCTCGACCGCCGAGGTCGAGTCCGCGCTGGTCGACCACCACGCGGTCGCCGAGGCCGCGGTCGTGGGCGCCACCGACCCGACGACCGGGCAGGCGATCGTGGGCTACGTGATCCTGCGCGGCGGGGTCGAGGCGTCCGACGAGCTGCGCGAGGAGATCCGCCAGCACGTCGCGGTGAAGCTCGGCGCCATCGCCCGGCCCAAGGCCGTCATCCTGGTGGCGGACCTGCCCAAGACCCGCTCGGGCAAGATCATGCGCCGCCTGCTGCGGGACGTGGTCGAGGGCCGGGAGCTGGGCGACACCACCACGCTGGCGGACGCCACGGTCGTGGAGGCCATCCGCGAGGGCGCGGCGGCGTCGTCCGAGGACTGATCGTTCTGTGATGCTGTTCCGGGCGAAACCACCCGGAACAGCATCACGAAACGGGTCCGGAAGGGGTGCGGGCGGGCCGGAGTCGAGGGCGTAACCTGCCCGCCGTGCCGACCTGGGACCCGCAGCTCACCAACTGGCTCTGGCGCACCGAGCCGCTGGATCCCGCCACCTCGGTCGTCTTCGACATGGACGGCGTGCTGTCCGACGCCAGCCGGCGTCAGCACTACATCGAGTACCCCATGCGGGACTGGGAGGCGTTCTTCCACGCCTGCGGCGACGACGAGCTGATCGGCGAGGTGGCGCGGCTGCTCGACGTCCTGGACGACGAGCTCCAGATCGTCCTGCTCACCGCCCGGCCGATCCGGGTGCAGCCCCAGACCCTCGCCTGGCTCGAACGCTACGAGCTGCGGTGGGACGTGCTGATCATGCGGGAGTACGGCGACTACATGGCGGCCCGGCACTTCAAGCAGCGCACGGTCTACGAGCTGCGCGAGCGGGGACATGACCTGCAGCTCGCGTTCGAGGACGATCCCCGCAACGTGGCCATGTTCCACGGCGAGGGCGTGCCCTGCATCTACATCCACTCCGGCTACTACAACTAGCCCGCCGTCGAGCCACCCGGCCCCCTGCTGCCTCTGAGCGGCGGTTCAGACCGCTCGGTCGGTCCTGGTGCGACCGCCCTACGCTGCAACCCGTGCGGAACAACCTCAAGACGGCGGCGCTGCTCGCGGGCCTCGGAGCGCTCTGCATGTTCATCGGGTCGTTCTGGGGGCGCGGCGGCGTCGTCGTCGGCCTCCTCATCGGCCTCGCCATGTGCGGCGGCTCGTACTGGTTCTCCGACCGGCTCGCCATCCGCTCGGCGCAGGCGGTGGAGGTCACGGCCGACCAGATGCCGCAGTACCACGCGATCGTCTCGGACCTGGCCCAGCGGGCGGGCATCCCGCAGCCCCGGCTCTACGTGTCGCCCAACCCGCAGCCCAACGCGTTCGCCACCGGTCGCAACCCCGACAACGCGGCGGTCTGCGTCACCCAGGGCCTGCTGCAGATCCTGGACTGGGAGGAGATCCGGGGCGTGCTCGCCCACGAGCTCTCCCACGTGCGCAACCGGGACATCCTCATCGGGTCCGTGGCCGCCGCGGTGGCCATGGGCATCACGTTCGTCGCCAACATGGCCCAGTTCGCCATGATCTTCGGCGGCGGGCGCTCCGACGAGCGCAGCAACCCGTTCGGGGCGATCCTCATGGTGATCCTGGCCCCCATCGCCGCGGCGCTCATCCAGATGGCGATCAGCCGCAGCCGCGAGTACGAGGCCGACGCCTCGGCGGCACGGATGCTCGGAACGGGCGAGCCGCTCGCCCGGGCGCTCGAGAAGCTCGAGGCCGGCGCCGAGCGGATGCCGGTCGCGGTCAACCCGGCCGAGGCCTCGGCCTACATCGTGAACCCGCTCCGCGGTCGCAACGCCTCGGGCCTGTTCATGACGCACCCGCCGGTGGCCGAGCGCATCGCCCGGCTCCGCAGCAACGCCTGGGTCGCCTGACCGCCGCCTCCGGCGGTGATCAGCCGAGCTCGTACCCGACAGCTCGCCCGCCGACACTGCGCATCTCGGGGACGCCCCGGGGCGGCTCACCACCGGTTCCGGTCGATCAAGCCTCGCTGCGCTCGGACGATCGACCGGTCAGTCGCGGAAGTTGCCGAACTGGAGCGGGATCTCGAAGTCGTGCTCCTTGCACGCGTTGATCACCGCCTGCAGGTCGTCGCGCTTCTTGCCGGTCACCCGGACCTGCTCGCCCTGGGACTGGGACTGGATGCCCTTGAGGCCCAGGCCCTTGATGAACTTGTTGAGGTCCTTGGCGCGGTCCGAGTTGATGCCGGCCACGAGCTTGGCCACCTGGCGCACGGTCGCGCCGGACGCCTCCTCGACCTTCTCGTAGGACAGCGCCTTCATGGAGATGCCCCGCTTGACGAACTTCTCCTCGAGCACCTGACGCAGCGCGGCCAGGCGGTCCTCGGTCGAGGACCGCAGGGTGATCGCGTCGTCGCCCAGCTCGATCGACGAGCCGGTGTTCTTGAAGTCGAAGCGGTTCGCCACCTCCCGGGAGGCCTGGTCGACCGCGTTGCGGATCTCCTGGCCGTCGACCTCGGACGTGATGTCGAAGCTGGGCATCGTGTGACCTTCCTGGCGCCCGCCGGAGGGCCCGGCCGGACGCATCTGGGTTCGAACCTTGCGGACGGGAACGCTATCGTGACCGCTTCCCAGGGTCGGTGCCCGAGTGGCCAAAGGGAGCAGACTGTAAATCTGCCGGCGTATGCCTTCGGAGGTTCAAATCCTCCCCGGCCCACCACTCACGTCAGTTGCGCCAGGAGCCACCGTTTCGGTGGCTCCCTCGCACGTCAGGACCCCGGCAGGCCCCTGGCTCACCCGTCCCGGCGCGCCGCTCAGCCCTCGAGCAGCTGTCGGTACAGCTCGTGGGTCTCCTCGTCGTAGGCCACGAGGAGCACGGAGCGCACGGACCGCGGCCGCAGGTCTCGCAGCGTCGCCACCGCCAGCTCGGCGGCCTGGGTGCGGGGGTAGCCGTACACGCCGGTCGAGATCGCGGGGAAGGCGATCGTGGTCACCGCCAGCTCGTCGGCGACCTCGATCGAGCGGCGGTAGCAGCTGGCCAGCAGGGCGGGCTCGTCCCGGTCGCCGCCGCGCCAGATCGGACCGACGGTGTGGATCACGTGGCGGGCCGCGAGCCGGTGCCCGCCCGTCGCCTTCGCGTCGCCGGTCTCGCAGCCGCCCAGGGTCCGGCACTCCTCGAGCAGGCCAGGGCCGGCGGCCCGGTGGATGGCCCCGTCGACGCCGCCGCCGCCGAGCAGCGAGCGGTTGGCGGCGTTGACGATCGCGTCCACCTCGAGCGTGGTGATGTCGCCCCGGTGCGCGGAGAGCTCGGGCCCGTTCAGAGCAACCGCTCGGTCACGGGGGTCGCTCACAGGAGTCGCTCCATGACGACGACGTCGTGGAAGCGCCCGAACTTCCGCCCGACCTCCTTCTCCGTGCCGACGATCTCGAAGCCGAGTCGGGCGTGCAGACCGATCGACGCGTCGTGGCCGGCCACGATGCGGGCCATGAGCGCGTGGAACCCGTGGGCGGTGGCCATGGCGACGAGCTCGGTCAGGATCGCGGCCCCCACGCCGGTGCCGCGGTGGTCCGCGTGGACGTACACGGAGTCCTCGACGGACGTGGAGTAGCCGGGCCGCTCCCGGTACGCCGACAGCGCGCCGAAGCCGATGGCCCGGTCGACGCCGTCCACGACCTCGACGGCGACGATCACCCCGTGGGCGCCCGACCGGTCGGTGATCCAGCGGCGCTGCTCGTCCTCGGTGCGGGGCGTGAGGTCGAACGTGACGTTCGAGGTCAGGACCTCGCGGTTGTAGATGTCGAGGATCGCGGGAGCGTCGGCGGCCACGGCCGGGCGGATCATCACGGCCCGGACGCTACCGGCCCTCCGTCGCGTCGCCGCTGGACTTCCCGCACGGGCGCCCCCGAGCTCGGGACGTGCCGCGCCCCCATCGGGTGCCGGATGTCCCGGGTCCAGCGGGCCGGCGAACCGGGGACGGATCGCGCCCACATCGGGCGCGGGATTTCCCGAGTTCAGGATCAGACGGCGGAGGCGTTGCGCACGATCGAGCTCTCCTCGATCACGCCGATCGCCCCGGTCATGGCCTCGACCCTGGCCCACTCCGCCACGGCGGCGGACTCGCTGAGCAGGATGATCTGCTGGTGCTCGGAGCTGCGGACGAGCAGTTCGAGCATGGCGGGCAGGATCGACGTGTCGAGGTGCTGGAACGGCTCGTCGAGCAGGGCCGGGAAGCTCTCCCAGCCCGGGCCCAGGCTGCGCAGCTGCTCGAGCCGGCCGAGCACGGCGTGGGCGGCGGCGGCCGTCTGGTCCCCGCCGTTCGGGTCCTCGGGGGCCAGGAAGGGTTGGACGTCGGCCCGCAGCCGGGCGGCCGACGTGATCTCGGCCCGGTTGGCGATGGCCCAGTTGACGTCGACCTCGCCGGCGAGGGCGTGCCAGCGCTGGGCGGCCTGGCGGTGCTCCTCCGCCGCCCGGATCAGTCGCTGCCGGCCCAGGTCCGAGCTGAGCAGACTGTTGACCCGCTGCAGGTGGAAGCCCAGGTAGGACTGCGCACCGGCGTCGGCCAGGGCCTCCTCCTCGGCGGCACGGGCCCGCTCCATGCGCTGCCAGTAGACGATCGACACGGCGACGGCGGCCAGGGCGACCAGGCCGAGGGGGATCACGGCGACGGTGCCGATCAGCGCCGCGGCCGGCACGGCCAGCAGGGCCGAGAAGCCCGCGGCCAGGAACGTCAGGCGCCGCACCTTCTCGCTGTCGGCCTGCGAGCGCTCGAACTGCTCGTGGTGGTGCTCGATGCGCTCGATCACCTCGGCGTCCTCGACGCTGGAGCCGACCGCGTCGGCCTCCTCCTCGAGGCGGCGATCGGCGATCACGAGGGCCTCCGCCGCCGACCAGAGCTCGTTCTGCTCGATCCGGGCCAGCTGCTGGATGTAGGCGCCGCGCTCGGTGGTCTCGGCGAGGTCCTGGGCGCCGAAGCGCATGACCCTGCGGGCGGTGCGGGCGTCCAGCCCGGCCCGCGACAACAGGTCGATCGATCCGGTGGCATCGCTGAACTGCTGGGTGACGTCCAGTCGGTTGTCGACGTCGATCACCCGGTGGGGGGCGCCGTTGGGGCGGAACACGGCGAACCGGTTGCCGTTGCCCGCGACCAGCTCCAGGTGGATGCCCGAGCGGGAGTTGCCCAGCGCGCCGACGAACTCGTTCACGAGCCCGTCGCGCTCCATCTGGGACAGCCCCGCGATCACGGTCAGCCGTGGATGGAGGTCGAAGGAGACGGAGTTGGCACCGTTCTCGATGACAAGACGTTCGAACTGCACGACCGGGGCATCGGCCGTTGGGGCGAGGACCTTGAGCCGAACGACCCAGGGTCCTGGGCAACGTTCCCCAACGCTCTCCTCCGCCCGCCGCGAGGGTGCCTGGTGCCGGCCTCGCGCTCGTCCCGGCACCGGGCCAGGGCCCCGGGAGCGCCCCGCCGCGCCGGCGCCTCGACGCCGGTGGGGGAGGGGGCGGCCGACGGTCGGTCGGTTGGTTGTGGGGCCGTGTCCCCGCTCGCTAGTCTCGGCGGTCGGTCCGACGGCCAGTCCGCCGGCCCACGCCTCCTTAGCTCAGTCGGCAGAGCGCTTCCATGGTAAGGAAGAGGTCGTCAGTTCGATTCTGACAGGGGGCTCGCCCGGGGGCGTTCGGCGCCCCCGACGCCGGGCGGCGTAGCTCAGTTGGTGAGAGCACTCGGCTCATAATCGAGGGGTCGTCAGTTCGAGTCTGACCGCCGCTACCCACAGCTAGTCCCACATCCACCCCGAAGTGACCCGGCCGTGTTGGCCGTTTGATGGAAAGAGAGTGCCTGTCATGGCGAAGGAGAAGTTCGAGCGGACGAAGCCTCACGTGAATGTGGGGACGATGGGTCACATCGATCATGGGAAGACGACG
>JAEXGP010000208.1 GCA_023450775.1 Actinomycetes bacterium
GACCACCGCCGTGTGATCGCCCGCCGCGCGCTCGAGCCATCGGCGCTGCTCGGTCGCCCCGTTGCCTCGGGCCAGGATCCGCTCGACGTGGGCTCGCACGAACTCGACGTCGCCGTGGGCCTCCAGGCCGCGCTCGACGTGGTCCAGCAGCTGGTCGACGGCGGAGCGGGCGCCGATCAGGCGTGGCTCGTCGGCGTCGAGCAGCTGTCCGCCCAGTCCGTAACGGGCCGCCCGCCACATCGCGGCGTCGTAGGTGTAGTGGCTCCGCTCCGGCTCGGCTGCGTCGGTCGACACCTCGACAGCGCTGGTCCACACGAGCGCACGGGTCAGCAGCGCGATGGCCACGGAGTCGGTGACGTCCAGGCACACGTCGCAGCCCCGGAACTCCAGCGTCGGCCAGCGTTCGGAGGGCCGGATGTACCAGTAGAGGTTCGTCGCGTCGTCGAGGGCGTCGGTGGCCCGCAGCTCGTCGACCAGTGCGTCGTAGCTGGACCGGTCGGAGAACCTCGGTGGCATGCCGGACGTGGGCCAGCGCTGCCAGACCTCGGTCCGGTAGCTGTCGAAGCCGGTCTCCACCCCGTGCCAGAACGGCGAGTTGGCCGACAGCGCGAGCAGCACCGGGAGCCACGGCCGGCTCCGGTTCATGATCCGGATGGCGAGCTCCCGGTCGGCCACACCGACGTGGACGTGGCAACCGCAGATGATCTGCTGGCGGGCCAGGACCTGGTAGCGGCGCTCCATCCGCTCGTAACGGCGCTCGCCGCCGACCAGCTCCTGGTCCTCCCAGGACGACCACGGGTGCGTCGCGGTCGCCACCACCGCCAGCCCCAGCTCCGCGGCGGCCGATGCCAGCGACGAGCGCAGCCCGGCCAGCTCCTCGGTCGCCTGGCCGGCGGACCCGCACACCGAGGTGGAGATCTCCACCTGGCAGCGGTTCAGCTCCCGGCACACCGCGTCGCCGAGCTCGGGACGCAGTCGCTCGACCAGGTCGTCGGACCGGGGAGCGAGGTCCGTCGTCTCGGCGTCGACGATGAAGAACTCCTCCTCCACACCGATCGTCAGCGTGTCGTCCATGTCGTGCATCGCCATCGACACCTCCGTCCTCGACCCGGTCGAGCCGGCTGTGCTGCCCCTACCCGGAACGGAACGGCCGCGTCGCACCCTGCGACGCAGGGGGTCGGATCGGGACGGGTCCCACCCCACGAGACGTCCGGGAGCGGGGCGCTGGTGCGCGCGGCATGGGGACCCGAAGCTCGCAGGGTCGGATGGAGGGCACCGTGATGGAACTCGACCTCACCGGCCGGCGTGCGCTCGTCACCGGCGCCGGTCAGGGAGTGGGGCTGGCGATCGCCGCGGCGCTCGCGTCGTCGGGCGCGACGGTCGTGGTGAACGACCTCGACGCCGATCGCGCCGATGCAGCCGTCGAGCGGCTCGCAGGGACCGGCGGCGACGTCTCGGTCTCGGTGTTCGACGTGACCGATCCGGCTGCGGTCGACGCGGCCGTCACCCGCTCGGGCCCCGTCGACGTGCTCGTGAACAACGCCGGCAACGCCGGCGAGGCCGGGTTCGGCGAGCGGGGCCCGTTCGCCGAATCGGACCCTGCGGACTGGGAGCCGTTCCTCCGGGTCAACCTGTACGGGCCGCTGCACTGCTGCCGGGCCGTGCTCCCGGGGATGGTGGACGCGGGCTGGGGACGGATCATCACGATCGTCTCCGACGCCGGTCGGAACGGCGATCCCGGCAACGCCGCGTACAGCGCGGCCAAGGCCGGCGCAGCCGGGCTCACCAGAGCGCTCGCCCGGGAGAACGGACGGTTCGGGATCACCGCGAACAACATCTCTCTCGGCACCATGCGGACCGAGGCGACCGATCCGTTCTGGTCCGATCCGGGGAGCGATCTGGCCCGGCAGGTGCTGCGCAGCTACGCCATCCGACGCCCGGGCGACCCCGACGAGGCCGGCGCGTTGACCGTCTTCCTGGCGAGCGACCACGCATCGTGGATCACCGGTCAGACCCTGCCGCTGAACGGCGGCTACTCGTTCGCGCTCTGATCGGTCCGGATGGTCCCGGACACGGATGCTCGGGAGGAGCTCGCGCCGCACCGGTGCACCTGGATTGGTGAATCGAGATTCGCATAATCTGCCGGCGTGGCGACGACCGCAGGGGTGAAGGCGCGGCGGGGGCGGCCGAACAAGGTGACCCGCGACCGCATCATCGAGGTCGCCGGCACGCTCGGGCTGGACGGGCTCACCATCAAGTCGCTCGCAGCGGAGCTGGAGGTGTCGCCCGGCGCGCTGTACCGGCACGTCGACGGGCTGGACGAGATCGCCCGGCTCGTGGCCGAGCGCAAGCGCGACGAGGTCGAGCGCCGGATGACCACCACCCGGGACTGGGCGGAGTGGCTGCGCGCCTTCGCCGAGGTCATCCGGACCGAGCTCGGGGGGTCGACCTCCGCCCTGCTGGGGAGCGGCGACCGTCGGCCGATGGAGATCGGTGTGGGGGAGTCGGGCCTGCGGCTGCTCATCGACGCGGGGCTCACCCCGGTCGAAGCGGCCCACGCCCTCTGGCTCGTCGTGCGCGCGGCCGCCACCACGGGCACTCCCGACCGGCCGAGCTTCGTCGGGTTCCTCGACCCCACCCGCGAGCTCGTCGACGACGGCCCGACCGACCGCTACCGAGCGCTGGACCGCGTCCAGCGGGACCTCTCCGAGGGAGGGTCGCCCGACTCGTTCCCGTTCGAGCTCGAGGTGCTGCTCGCCGGCATCGCCGCCCAGATCGACCGCAGATCGACCCGACGTCCGGGTCGCACCAGACCGGAGGAGACCGAAGATGCACCAGGCTGAGGGACCGTCGGCGCGCACGCCGTTCGAGTCGGCACAGCTCGGACCGATCACGCTGCGGAACCGCATCGTCAAGGCCGCGACGTTCGAGGGCGTGATGCCCCGTGGCGCCGTCAGCCAGGAGCTCATCGACTTCCACGTCCGCGTCGCCCGCGGCGGCGCCGCGCTGTCGACCGTGGCCTACTGCGCCGTGTCCAAGGGCGGTCGCGTGTCCAGCGACACCATGGTGATGAGCCGAGAGCTCGTCCCCGACCTCCGGCGTCTGACCGACGCGGTGCACGCCGAGGGGGCGAAGATCAGCGCACAGCTCGGGCACGCCGGGCTGGTGGCGCAGGCCCACAGCAAGCGGAACCCGAGCCTGGCGCCCTCGACGCGGTTCAGCGCGCCGGCGAAGGGGCTGGTGCGTGGTGCGACACGCCAGCAGCTGGACGAGGTCGTCGCGGACTTCGAGCGCGCCGCCGAGGTGGCGATCGAGGCCGGCTTCGACGCCCTCGAGGTCCACGTCGGCCACAACTACCTGCTGAGCTCGTTCCTCAGCCCCAACCTGAACCGCCGGCGTGACGAGCTCGGCGGCAGCGTCGAGAACCGGTCCCGCTTCCCTCGCCGGGTCGTGGAGGCCGTGCGTGACGTGGCCGACGGTCGCGTCGCCGTCCTGGCCAAGCTGAACATGGCCGACGGCGTCGATCGGGGCCTCTGGCTCGAGGAGAGCCTGGAGTTCGCCAAGCTGTTCGAGGCCGACGGCACGCTCGACGCGATCGAGCTCACCGGCGGCAGCTCGCTGCTCAACGGCATGTACTACTTCCGCGGCGACGTCCCGCTGCGGGAGTTCGCCGAGGCGCAGGGGCCGCTCATCGGGCTCGGGGTGCGGCTCTACGGGCCGCGCATCTTCCCGGAGCTGCCGTTCGAGGAGGCGTTCTTCCTGCCGTTCGCGCGTCAGTTCCGCCGCGAGCTCGACCTCCCGCTGATCCTCCTCGGCGGCATCAACGAGCTCGCCACGGTGAACTCGGCGATCGCCGACGAGGGCTTCGAGTTCGTGGCCATGGCCCGGGCGCTGCTCCGCGAACCCGACCTGGTGAACCGGTTCGAGCGGTCCACCCAGGCCGCCGGTCTGTGCGTGCACTGCAACAAGTGCATGCCCACGATCTACTCCGGCACCCGCTGCGTGCTGGTCCCGGATCCGGCCGCCGCGGCCGTGGGCTGATCCCGGGGCGACCCGCGGGCGTCAGCGGGAGGCGACCGCCAGGAAGAGCGGGTAGTCGTGGTCGTGCTTGCGCAGGTCGTAGGCGTGCCGGAACGACACGTGGTCCAGGCCGGTGGCACGGATGCGGGACGCGAGGTCGTCGCGGTCGAAGCCGTGGTGGCCGCCGAAACCGTCCCCGTGGAACGACCCGTCCTCGCGCTCCAGGTCGCAGATGGCCAGGTGGCCGCCCGGTGCCGTGAGCGCGGCCAGACCGGCCAGCACCCGGTCCAGGTCCTGCACGTGGTGGAGCACCTGGACCGTGACGACCAGGTCGAACCGTGCGTCGGGCGTGGGGTCCGCGTCGAGGTCGGTCGACCAGACCGGCGTGCCCGGTGGCAGGGTGCCGGACTCGACCTTGGCGGCCATGGCGGCGCGCATGCCGGTGGAGGGGTCCGACACGGTGATCGGTCCCACGTGCGGTGCGAGGTGCTGGGACACGAGCCCCGTGCCGGCGCCGTACTCGAAGACCGAGGTCGACGGTCCGAGCGTCAACTGGTCCGTGAGCAGCTCGGCGACGACCCGGGCCCGCTCCACCTTGGCCGGGTCGTCGTCCCACGACGTGGCCATCCGGTCGAAGTCGCGGTCGCCGTGCTCGTGCTCGCCGGTCGGGTGCTCGTGCTGCTGGTGACGGTCGTCGTGGTGGTGTCCGTGCTCGCCGTGCTGGTGCTCGCTCACGCCCGACGACCGTACCGGCGCCGTCCTCGGAGCGACGGGCGTCCGAGTGCCGGTCAGCGGTCGGGGAGGAGGTCGTCGATCAGCGCGACCACCCGCTCGCGGATCTCGTCGCGGATCGGACGGACGTCGTCGAGCGGGAGACCTGCCGGGTCGGGCACGGGCCAGTCCACGTAGCGGGTGCCGGGCACGTACGGGCAGGTGTCCCCGCAGCCCATCGTGACCACCACGTCGGCCGCGCCGAGCTGGGTCTCGTCCCACCTCCGTGGAGCCGTCGCACCGATGTCGACGCCGACCTCGGCCATGGCCGCGACGGCCATCGGGTTGACGGCGTCGGCCGGTTCGCTGCCGCCGCTGAACGCGACGGCGCGGTCGCCGGCGAGGTGGCGGAACCACCCGAGCGCCATCTGTGAGCGACCGGCGTTGTGGATGCAGAGGAACAGGACCGTGGGTCGGCGGGCGGTCATCGGAGCGTCCTCGGGCGGAGGAAGCGATCGAGGCCGACGGCGACGGCGCCGCCGACGACCTGCGCGCCGATGAAGGCGGGCGCGGAGGACGGGGCGATGCCGGAGAAGCTGTCGGTGGCGGTCCGAGCGATCGTGACGGCGGGGTTGGCGAAGCTGGTCGACGAGGTGAACCAGTAGGCCGCGGCGATGTAGGCGCCGACCGCCACGGCCATCGTCTCGGCCCGGGGCGAGCGGGCGACCCCCAGGATGACCGTGATCAGCCCGAAGGTGGCGACCACCTCGGCGAGCCGGACGCCGGCGTCGACCCGCTCGTGATGCGACCACTCGACTGCGGACAGCCCGAACATCAGGTTCGCCACGACCGCCCCGGCAACACCGCCGATCACCTGGACCGCGGACTCGAGCGCGGCGTGCCCGGGACGCAGCTCCCCGTCGATCACGGCGACCGCAGAGACGATCGGGTTGAACCGTGCCCCCGACACGTGGCCGAAGGACAGGATGAGCGCCACGAGGCCGGCCCCGGTGGCTGCCGCGTTCTCGAGCAGCTGCAGCCCGGTGTCGACGGACTGACGTTGGGCGGCGATCCCGGAGCCGACGACGATCGCCACCAGGAGCGCGGTGCCCGTGAACTCGGCCACCAGCCGGCGGCCCAGCGTCGTCTCGGGGACACCGAGCTCCAGCTCGGTCCCGAGGGCGGCGTGGGTCACCTCAGCAGCAGCGGTCGGCCGATTCGGGTGCCGAGCTGCAGCACATCGCGTCGCCGCCCGGCTCGACCTCACGCAACTGGCCCGCCGGCATCTCGGCGTCCGCGAGGACGGTGTAGATCTCCCACGGCTCACCGTCGGGTCCGTCGGTCCAGACCTTGTCCTGCACCGCGAAGCAACACGACACCTGGTCCTCCACCGCGGTGTCGAGCCCCTGGCCCGACAGCCGGCTGGTGGCGGCGGTGACCTCGTCGGTCGACGCGACCTCGACGCCCAGGTGGTTGAGCGACCCCGGGTCCCCGACGCCCTCGATCAGCACCAGCTTGAGCGGCGGATCGGCGATGGCGAAGTTGGCGTAGCCGTCGCGCACCTTGGCGGGCGAGGCGTCGAACAGCTTGGAGTAGAAGTCGACGGCCTCGTCGAGGTTCGAGACGTTGAGTGCGAGCTGGACTCGTGACATGGCGGAGCCTCCTCCGTAGACTGATCGACGTTGGTCGATGCATCGATGATCTCCGATGTATCGACAGATGTCAATACGTCAGTTCTCGTCCGATCGATCGAGGACGGCGAGCGACCCGCTCGGGAGGCCCGATGGCAACGCACCGGCAACACGTGGCCACGATCGACGACGGGCCGTGCTGCCCGTCGGTGCTCGCCGCCCCGCTCACCGAGGACGAGGCCGAGCGGCTGGCGCACCGGTTCGCCGCGCTCGCCGATCCCGTCCGTCTCCGCCTGCTCAGCCTGATCGCCGCCGCGGACGAGGTCTGCGCGTGCGACCTGCAGGAGCCGGTCGGACGGTCGCAGCCGACGGTCAGCCACCACACCAAGCTCCTGGCCGACGCCGGCCTGATCGTCGGTGAGAAGCGCGGTCGCTGGACCTGGTGGCGGATCGTGCCCGGCGCCGCCGAGGAGCTCCGCCACGCGCTGGGGTGACCCCGCGGTGCGAGCGCTCGTCGCTCAGCCGTCGAAGTCCCGGGCGATCCGCTGGACGGTCCGCCACGTCCGCGTCGTGATTGCCCTGCCGAAGGTCCGCTCCAGCGCAGTCATGACCGAGGGAGTGGTCGCTCGGCTCGTGTCGACGACGGAGAACACCGCCTGCCGCTGCAGGGCGATGATCCGGTAGCCGTCCCCCTCGATGGGCAGCGGCGGCACGGAGCGAGCCCGGTGCTTCAGGAACGTCACGTTGCAGCGGGCGGTGGGGCCGTCGTCCTCGCCATCGAAGACGTCGAGCCGGGTGAGCCCCGCGATCTGGCGCCGACTCCGGACCACGGCGGAACACGGCGCGCCCAGGTGCTCCGCCACGGCCGCCTCGACGAGGTCCTCGAGCTGCCGACCGCTCGGCCCTTCGGACCGGAACGTGTAGTTGCCGCTCGAGATGACGGCCCGCACGTCGTGCAGGCCGGCGCGCTCGAGCACCCCGACCATGGCGGCGTTGCGCATCTTCGGGTTCCCGGGCCCGATCCCGCGCAGGAGCGCGACGTGCTGCACGCCGGGCAGGCTACGCGGCGGCCGGTGGTCGATCAGGCGGGGCGGAGGTCCAGCAGTCGGGTCACGACGGCGCGCCGGAGCGGTTCGGGCACGAGCCGTGCCCACGCGGGGACCGAGGACGCGAAGCCGGCGCGCAGATGGGCTCCCGGCCGCTCGTCCAACGCGGCGGCGGCGACCGTGCGGCCCACCTCCGCGGGGTCGGCGAAGTGGGGCTCGAGCAGCTCGGTCAGCGAGCTCCACCGCTGCCGCGCCGGTGCGGTGGAGGGGTCGCTGCCGGCGGTCACCTGTTCGCCGGCGTGCTGCCAGACGCCGGTGTCGATCGCTCCGCACTCGACGACGACGACCTCCACCTCGCGGGCCTCCAGCTCCAGGCGCCAGACGTCCGAGACCGCCTCGAGCGCGGCCTTGGCCGCGGCGTACCAACCGGTGAAGGGCACCATCCCGTCCGCCACCATCGAGCTGACCTGCACCACCCGCCGGCACGATCCCGACTGCACGGCCAGGCGGGCCAGACGGACGGGTCCGATCACCAGCGCGTCGAGCTGCGCGCGAGCCTCGTCGTCGTCGATGTCCGCCACGGCGCCCAGCAACGCGGCGCCGGCGTTGTTGACGACGACGTCGGGGCGGTGGCGCTCCACGACCGCGCTGCACTCCGCCGGGTCGGTCACGTCGAGTCGGTCGACGTGGAGACCCCACGCGGGCGCGCCGGCCTCGGCCAGCCCGCGCCGCAGCTCCGCCTCGGCCTCGTCGCCCCGGACGGTCGCGACCACGTTCGCCCCTCGTTGCAGCAGCTCGGCGGTCGTCGCCGTGCCCAGGCCCGAGTTGGCGCCGGTGAGCAGGACGGTGGTCACGATCGCCGGGCCCGGTCCACCGCTGATCGTCCCGCGGAGGCCCTCGCGCGATGCCGGGCCTCTGCGACCCGGGCCACGCCCTCGACGACGACGCCGAGCTCGTCGTCCACGCGGCGTTCCACTC
>JAEXGP010000210.1 GCA_023450775.1 Actinomycetes bacterium
GGGCCGGCCAGCGCGACCGACCCGCCGAGCGCGAGCAGCGTCGTCGGCACCTCGGCCACCGGGTCGGCGAGCGCCACCGTGCCACCGACGGTCGTGCGGTTGCGCGTCTGCGGGTGGCCCACCGACCGCAGCGCACGGCGCAGCGCGCCGGTGTCGTCGAGGACGTCGGACGACAGCAGGGCGGCGGCCGTGGCGGTCGCTCCCACGACGATCGAGTCGCCGTCGAGCGTGATCGCGTCCAGGCCGGACACGTGACGCAGGTCGACGAGCAGCGTGGGCGCGACCTGCCGGAGGTTCAGCGCCATGACCAGGCTCTGACCGCCGGCCACCACGACCGCGCCCGGGTCGGAGCTCAGCGCGGCCACCACGCCCTCGACCGTGCCGGGGTCCGCGTAGTCGAACGGCGGCGGCTTCACCGCTGGCGCCCGATCACGGCCGTCCGTCGGGCGTGTTCCGGCCCGTGGTGTTCCGGCCCGTGGTGTTCCGACACGTCGTCATCCGGCCGGTCATGGGGGCGCACCGTGTGATGAGGGCGCGCCGTGTGATGAGGGCGGACGGTGTCGTGGGGGCGGACGGAGTCATGGGGGCGCACGGTACGACCGCTTCAACAAACTGTCAGCGGTGATCACCGTCCTTTCACGGACACGAAACACAACGTTGACCGGCTGCCCGAACGATGGCCGCCGTGGCCGATCCCGCCCCTCCCCGCCGTGCGCGCCCGACCCAGGAACGGCCGCTCGTCCTCCGCCGGATCGCCCATCTCGCCACGTTCGACGGCCCCGACGGAGCCGGCCGCGAGCTGACCGGCGTGGACGTGCTGTGCGAGGGCGGCGTCGTCACTGCCATCGGCGCCGACCTGGACACGCCGGCCGGCGCCGAGGTCGTGGACTGCTCCGACCTGCTCGTCCTGCCGGGACTCGTCAACCCGCACCAGCACCTGTACCAGGTGGCGCTCCGGGCGATCCCCGAGCTGGAACGGTCGCTGATCGGTCCCTGGCTCGGCGGGCTCGGTGCCCGGTGCCTCGACTGGTGGCGCAGCGGGGCGCTGACCGCCGAGATGATCGGGGCCGTGGCCGCTGCGGGTCTGGCCGAGTCGGTGCTCGGCGGTGTCACCACCGTGGCCGACCAGCACTACCTGCACCCGGCCGGTCCCACGCAGCCGTTCATCGAGGCGACGATCGACGCCGCGCTGGACCTCGGGGTCCGGCTCCACGCCACCCGGGGGACGTTGACGCTCGGGCGCGACCAGGGCGGAGGCGCTGACCCCGCGCTCGTGCAGGACGTCGACGAGGTGCTGCGTCACGCCGAGGATCTCATCCGGGCCCACCACGACCCGACCGACGGCGCGTTCGTGCGGGTCGACCTGGCGCCGTGCGGGGTCCACGCCGACCTGTTCGACACGTTCCGGGGGTTCGCCGAGCTGGCCGAGCGGCACGACCGCGTCCGGCTGCACACCCACCTCTACGAGGTGGTCGACACCGGCTTCTGCGTGGAGCGGTACGGCATGACGCCGTGGGAGGTCCTCATCGAGGTCGGCTGGGCCCAGCCCCGCACGTGGCTCGCCCACGTGGTCGACCCGCCGCTCCGGGAGCTGCCCCACATGGCCGCCGCCGGCGTGTCGGTCGCGCACCTGGTCGCCCCCGACCTGCGGATGGGGTGGGGGAGGGCGCCGGTCCGGGAGATGCTCGACGCCGGCGTGACCGTCGGCTTCGGCACGACGGGTTCGGCGTCGAACGACGGCGCCAACCTGCTCGGCGACCTGCGGGTGGCGGCGCTGGCCCACCGAGTGGGCGATGATCCCGACCGCTGGCTCAGCGCCCGGGAGCTGCTGTCGATGGCCACCCGTGGCTCGGCCGCGTGCCTGGGTCGAGAGGGTGAGCTGGGCGTGGTCGCAGTGGGTGCGGCGGCGGACCTGGCCACCTGGGACCTGTCGACGGTCGACCGGGTGGGCGTCGGCGATCCGCTGCTGGGTCTGGTGCTGTGCGGCCTGTCCGACCGGGCCCACACGGTCGTGGTCGGTGGTCGCAGCGTCGTGCGCGACGGGCGGCTGTCCGGCGCCGACGAGGCGGCGATCGCAGCCCGGGCCCGGTCGCTCATCCCCGCCGCCTCCGTTCTGTGATGCCCCGGGCTCTGTGATGCTCCAGACCGGGAAATCCCGGTCTGGAGCATCACGAAGCAGGTGCCGTCGGGGTCACCTCGGGCCGTCAGGCGTCGAGGAGGAGACGGACCGCGGCGATGAGCTCGGCCGCCAGCGCGTCCCGGTGGTGCCGGGTGCTGAGCACGTAGTCCATGGCCGCGTCGCCGGTGCTCGACGTGCCGACGCCGGCGGCGAGGTTGTCGACCTGGCACACCGCCGCGTACCGGAGGCCGGCCTCGGCGGCCAGCACGCACTCCGACGCGAGCGTCATCCCGACGACGTCGGCGCAGCCGGCCAGCCACCGCACCTCGGCCGGCGTCTCGAAGCGGGGTCCCCGGGTCTGGGCGTAGGTCCCGCCGTCGACGACCGGCCGGGACGGGCTGCCGCCGGTGCCGGCCGATCCCTGCGCCGCGACCGTCCACGCCGCGAGCACGCTCGTCCGCCATCCGGTGTCGAAGGGCTTTCGTGATGCTTTTCCGGGGGATTTCACCCGGAAAAGCATCACAGAACGGGCCGGAGTCGGGGCAGGGCCCGGCTCAGGCCTTGCGGGCGGCCAGGGCGTCGGGGGCGTACTTGGCGAGCACCACGCCCTCGAGGGCCGAGATGATGTTGTAGAGGATCACCGAGAACATGGTGATCAGCGCACCGGCGGCCCAGAGCGTGTCGTAGTTGAACCCGGTCTGGGACTTCAGCATGAGGTAGCCGAGGCCCTCGGCGGTCGCCAGCCACTCGGCGAGCAGGGCGCCGATGATCGCCAGTGGTGCGGCGATGCGGAGCGAGGCGAACAGCGCCGGGAGGGCGCACGGCAGCTGCACCTTGAACAGCGTCGTCCACTTGGAGGCCCCGTACGCCTTCATCAGGTCCATCGACGCCTTGGGTGCGCCCCGCAGCGCCAGGTTCACGTTCACGAGCGCCGGGAAGAAGGTCACGATCCCGGCGAGCACGGTCGTGGTGGCCAGGCCGCGGCCGAGGATCAGCGCCACCACCGGCGTGAGGGCCACGAGGGGCACCGACTGCAGGACCATGGCCACCGGCATCACGGTCTGCTCGATGGTCTTGATCATGTTGAAGCTGATCGCGGCCACCAGCGCCACGATCAGGCCGGCGGCCAGCCCGAAGAACGCGTCGCGCAGGGTGATGAACGATGCGTCCATGAGCGCACGCCGTGTCTCGGCGGCGCCCTCACCGGTGAAGATCGCCCGGAAGATGTCGCCGGGGGTGCGGCCGACGAACGAGTCGACCTTGGTGATCCAGAGGAACGCCTGCCAGATGAAGGCGATGACGAGCACCGAGATCACCGCGCCGACGACGGCCTTGAGCAGGCGCACGACGGCGCTGCGCATCTGGCCACCGGTCTCCTCGATGGCGGCGACCTGCGTGGGGGAGCCGGACAGCTCGAGTGTGGTCATCAGGAGCTCCTCGGGGCCCAGGGGGTCAGCAGTCGGCCGATGACCGCCGTGATGCCGTAGGCGACGCCGGCGATGGCGGTGGACACGAGTGCGATGCCCCACGTGCGGTCGATGTTGAGCGCCTGCTGCGAGGCGATCATGGTGACGCCCAGGCCGGACTCGCCGCCGAGGTACTCACCGATGATGGCGCCGAGCAGGGCGGCCGGAGCGGCGATGCGCAGGCCGGCGAACAGGCTGGGCAGCGCGGACTTGAACCGGACCTTGCGCATCTGGGACCAGCCGCCACCGCCGTAGGCCTTGACCAGGTCCATGGAGGTGGGGTCCGCGCTGCGCAGGCCGACGAGTGCGCCGATCAGCGTGGTGAAGAAGCAGGTCATCGCCGACAGGATGATCTTGGGCGTCGACCCGTCGTAGAGGATCTGCAGGATCGGGCCGATCGCGATGATCGGCAGGCAGTAGGCCGCGATCGCCACCTTCATGGCGAAGCGCTCCACGAGCGGGATGGCCACGAACATGATCGCCAGGGCGATGGCGATCGAGTTGCCCCAGATCCAGCCCCAGATCGCCTCCTTCACGGTGGTGGCGATGTTCGGACCGTAGAACGCCCAGCCGTCCTCGAAGATCTGCGAGACGATCGCCGTGGGCGGCGGGATGGCCCGGGACTCGGCGAAGATCGTCATGCCGATGACCTGCCACACGATCAGGAAGCCGGCGAAGCCCCCGACGGTCGCGATCGTGGACGACTTCACGTGCAGGCGCTCTGCCAGGCTCCGGCGTGGCCCCGTGTCCGTGTCGGTGGAGCCGGAGTCGGTCGGCGCAGCGATGGCGGTCACGTGTCGTCCCCGGACGGGGCGACCCCGCCGGAGAAGAGCAGGTCCGAGAAGTGGTCGCAGAGCTGGTGGAAGTGCTCGGTGCGCATCATGTCGGGGTGCCGGGGTCGGGGCAGGTCGATCTCGACCTTGGCGGCGACCCGGCCGGGACGGGCGCTCATCACCACCACGACGTCGGACAGGAACACGGCCTCGGAGATCGAGTGGGTCACCAGCAGCGTGGTGCACTGGCGCTCGGTCCAGATCCGCTGCAGCTCCAGGTTGAGGCGCTGGCGGGTCATCTCGTCGAGCGCACCGAACGGCTCGTCGAGGAGCAGGATCTTGGGTTCGACGACGAGCGAGCGGGCGATGGCGACCCGCTGGCGCATGCCGCCGGACAGCTGCGCCGGTCGGTGGTCCTCGAAGCCCTCGAGGCCGACCAGCTTGATGAGCTCGGGGATCACGTCGTCGTCCACCTTGAGCCCGCTGACCTCGAGCGGCAGGCGGATGTTCTGGGTCACCGTGCGCCAGGGGAGGAGCGCGGCGTCCTGGAACGCGATGCCCAGGTCGTGGTTGCGGCGGGCGACCTCGGGCCGTTCGTGGTGGACCCGGGCGCTGCCGTCGGTCGGCTCGTCGAGGTCCGCCAGGATCCGCAGGATGGTGGACTTCCCGCAGCCCGACGGGCCGAGGAGGGAGACGAACGCTCCCTCCTCGACCGCGAAGCTGACACGGTCCAACGCCGTGACCGCCGACTTGCCGGTCCCGAACACCTTGGTGAGGTTGTGGATGGCGATGCCGCTGTCCGCGGTCTTGGCGATCTGGTGCTCGGGGGCGCCGTCGGTGTCGGCGGCCCCCGGCTCCGTGGCGACGGTCATGTCGTCTCCTTCTTGCACGTCGGGTTGCGGGTCGTCCTCGGGCCGGTGGTCGGGCTCAGCCCGGCGTCACCGCGTCCTTGAGCTCCGGGTTCTCCTCGTAGAGCTCGTTCACGATCGAGAGGTCGAAGAGCTTGTCCTTCTCGATCTTGATGTCGCCGAGCGCCAGCGTGGCCAGCGTCTCCTCGACCAGCTCGTCGGTGATCGTGAAGAGGCCGTTGGTCTTGGCGTCCTCGGTGTAGATGAGCTCGTTCTCGGCCTTGGACTCGAGCGTCTGCTCCTCCTCGGTGAGGCCGAGGTCCTTGCCGTAGATCTCCACCGTGTACTTGGCGCCGAGCGACGGGTCCTTGATGTTGTCCTTCCACCCCTTGTTGGCGGCGGTGAGGATGGCCTTGATCTTGTCCCGGTCCTTCTCAAGGGCGTCCTTCCGGACGATGTAGGTCTCGGACACCATCGGGTACTTGTTGTCGTTGAGCAGGATGTTGACCGTGTCGATGCCCTGGACCTTCAGCAGGTTCGGCTCGTTGGTGACGAACGAGAACCAGCCGTCGACCTCCTTGTTGACCAGCGGCTGCGGGTCGAACTGGACGACGACCTTCTCGATCTCGGACTGGTCGATCTCGAGCGCCTTCAGCCAGGCGTTCCACACCGGGTCGTTCACGGCCTGGACGCCGATCTTCTTGCCGATCATGTCCTCGGGCTTGCTGATCGGGTTGTCGGCGAGCGACATCACGCAGAAGGGGTTCTTCTGGTACTCGGCGCCGATGACGATGTTGGGGGCGCCCTCGAGGATCGCGGAGGCGGCGATGTCGGGGGTCGAGATGCCGATGAAGGCCTTGCCCGCCGCCACGACCGCGTCCTGGGACACGTTCGGGCCGCCGGAGATCAGGTTGACCTTCGAGAAGCCGGCGTCCTTGTAGTAGCCCTTCTGGTCGGCGATGTAGTGGCCCGCGAACTCGGCGTTCTTGATCCACGACAGCTGGAAGTCGAGCGTGCCGTAGTCGGCGGAGCCACCCGAGCTCCCGGAGCCCGAGGACTCCTTGTCGTCATCGCCGCACGCTGCGAGCAGGCCGCTGCTGAGCAGCGTGAACCCGGCTGCGCCAGCGGCGCCTCGCTTGAGGAACGCTCTGCGGTCGAGTGCCATCACCACCACGCCTTTCACTGGGGAACGGTGTCGAGACGAGCCCACCGTGGGCTCGAAACATCAACATTTCGTTGATCTCGGCGTCACCCTAAGCACGAGCGATTTCGGCTCTGTTGGTCGGGGGTGAACGGAGTGTTTCGGTGGGCGGGACCGGCGGTGACTCCTGCCGCAGCGGGACGGATCGCCCGGCGTCAGCGCGCGGCGTTCTTCACGAACACGCCGTCGTCGGTGGTGAGCTCCTCGCCCGTGCACCAGTGGCCGCGGACGTGGCGACGACGGGTGGTGTCGTCCGTGCCCCGGGCGGCGGCGTGCCACAGGTACGCGTCGTGCAGCAGCAGGTCGCCGCGCTCGGCGTACACCGGGATCTCCCCGGGGACCGGCTCGAACTGGAGCGGCATCTCGAACGGCGGGGCCTCGTCGGTCCAGCCCGCGGTCTCGGCGGAGCCCTCGGGCACCTCGGCGCCGTTGACGTTGCGGTACGGCGCAGGGGTGGCCCAGCGCTGCGAGCCGGGCACGACGCGGAGGAACCCGTTGGCCGGCGACGTGCCGTCCAGGTGGATGGTCAGCGCGATCGACGGCCACAGATCCAGGTGCGGCGCGCTCTGCCAGTCGGCGTGCCAGCCGATCCGCGTGTAGGCGGACTCACGGCCCGGGCGGGCGTCCTGGTACACGAAGCCGAACTGGCGCCGGTCCATCAGCCAGCAGTCCTCGCCGAGGATCTCGCGGACCGCGGGGAACACGGTCGGGTGCGTGATCGCGGCGCGCACCGCCGGCGACAGGTCGCTCACGTAGGACACGTAGTTGGCCACCTCGACGGTGCCGGCCACGTCGTCGTCGATCAGGACCGTGGTGCCGTGGCGCTCGTCGAGCTCTCCACGGCTGAGCGCGGCCTGGGCCTCGCCGCACTGCTCCTCGATCTCGATGAGCTCCGCCTCGGAGAAGAGGCCACGCAGGATGGCGAAGCCGTTGGTGCGGAAGCACTCGACGAGCTCGTCGATCCGGTCGGGTCCGAAGACGGCGGCCTCCGCGGCCGGGCGCAGCGCGTCGGGCGGGGTGGTGGTCGTTGCGGTGCTCACGAGGCGGTCTCCTGGAGTGAAGGGACGGGGTCGGTGGCGATGTCGACGGCGGTGGCGTCGTCGAGGGCGTCGAGATGCGCGGCGAGCAGCCGGCGGAGCTCGATCGTGTTGCGGTCGGCGCGGGTGTGGACCTGCTCGGTCACGTCCAGCCCGAACTCGCGCGCTGCCAGCCGCTCGAGCACGACGAGGTCCTCGGCCAGCACCCGGTACTCGTAGTCGGCCGCGGCGTGGGCTCTCGGGTCGTCGGGCGAGTCGACGTCGTTGCGGAGCAGGACGCAGAACAGCCGGCTCGATGTCGCATCGACCGGCGTGACGAACACCAGGATCGTGTTCTCGACGCCGGTGAGCTCGTACTCGAGCCGGAGGCGGGCCGAGAACGGCACCCGCCAGGTGTACTCCATGCTGCGGAACTGCACGAGCGGGTGCTCGCCGGTCGCGACCTTCGGGTCCTCGGGGTTCGCGACCCGGTGGCGGTACCGCACGCGCAGTCCGGCGCCGTCGTCGAGGTCCTCCACCGCGAACGGCTCCATCTCGGGCTGGTCCTCCAGGCCGAAGGTGCCGCGGTGGACGAACGGGAAGTGGCTGATGTCCAGGAAGTTGTCGATGAACTGGGCCGCACCCGACGCCATGTCGGTGTCGGGCAGCCACACGTCGACGATGCCCGCCGCACCCCACTCGGGAACGTCGAGCAGCGGTGCCGCCGGCTCGTCGAGCGCCACCCACACCAGGCCGAGCGCCTCGGTGACCCGCACCGGCGCGAGGTGGGCGCGTGGCGGGACGGCCGCACCCTCGCCGAGGGCGGGGACCGCCGTGCAGCGGCCGTCGCCGTCGAAGCGCCAGCCGTGGTACGGGCACTCGATCTCACCGCCGCGCACGCAGCCGTCGCTGAGGCGGGCCCAGCGGTGCGGGCAGCGATCGGGGAGGGCGGTCACGGTGCCGTCGTCGAGGCGGGCGACGACCAGCTCCTCGCCGACCACGGTGGCGGCGACCGGTCCGTCGCCGAGCTCGGCGGACCGGCAGGCGACGTGCCAGTAGCGGCGGAGGCGGGGGTCGTCGTTGGCCAGGCGGCCGGGAACGGTGAGATCGTCGGTCATCGGGCGAGCTCCGGTTCGGTGGACCGCCGGGTGCGCCGGCGGGGCGGTCGGGTGGTGAGCGCGGTCAGTCCCGCACGGCCCAGGACGGCGAGCGCCGCCTGCTGCAGCGCCGCGGGCTCGACGGCGCCGAGCGTGGTGCAGCGTCCGCCGTCGACGACGCGGCGCCCGTCCACCCACACGTGGCGCACGTCGGTCGGGCGGGCCTGGAACACGAGCGCGGTGTGCGGGTCGTGGTTGGGCCACCAGTGCGACCCGCCGCGGTCGAACAGCACGAGGTCGGCTCGCTTGCCGACCTCGATCGAGCCGACGAGGTCGGAGATGCCCAGCGCCCGGGCGCCGTCGATCGTCGCCATCCGGACCGCTTCGCAGGTGGTGATCGCGTCGGGGTCGCCCGAGGTGGCCCGGGCCATCAGCACGGCCTGTCGCATCTGGGCCAGGACCGACCGCTCCGACAGGTTGCCGTTGTCGTTGCCCAGCCCGACGACCACGCCGGCGTCGAGGAGCTGCGGCACGGGCGCCACGCGCTGCGAGCTGGCGGCGTTCGAGGTGGGCACGTGCGCGACGTGGGCGCCGGCACGGGCGAGGAGCCGGCGGTCGCGGTCGGTGACCTCGACGCAGTGCGCGGCGAGCAGCGACGAGGACAGCAGCCCGGTGGCGTCGAGCCACTCGACGCAGCTCATGCCCGGACCCGATCCGGTGAAGAGGTGGGAGTCGACCGGCGTCTCGCAGAGGTGGAGGGCCCACCGGCGCCCCCGCTCGTCGGCCAGTTCGGACACCGCCCGGAGCGCCTCGGGCGTCACCACCTGCACGAGCTCCGGGGCGGGCAGCACCCGCACCCGGCCCTCGCCACGTCCGTCATGGGCGTCCATCGCCGCGACGATCCGAGAGATCGCGGCATCGGTCGTCTCGACGAGCCCCGCCGGATCGAGGGTGGACGTCGGGACCCGACAGGAGTGCGCTGCGGTCAGCGGGCCCCAATCCTCGGGCACCCGGTCCGAGAACATCACGCCGAAGGACACCCGGATGCCGCTGCGCTCGTAGACGGCGACCGATGCCTCGGTGCACTCGGCGGTCCGGCCCGGGTCGGCCGCCGCGTCGATGCCCCAGTTGTCGCAGACGGTGGTGACGCCGGCGGTCAGGGCCTCGGCGACCGACACCGACACCGACAGGGCCGCGTCGTCGGGGCGGTACCCCGACAGCCCGCTGAAGTTCACGTTGACGAGCCAGTCCTGGAGGTCGCGGCCCTGCTCGATCCCGCCCCGCAGCAGCGTGTCGACCATGTGGTCGTGGGTGCTGACCAGGCCGGGTGCCAACAGTCCGCCGGCGCCGTCGAGCACCTCGTCGCCGCCGGCGACGGGCGCACGACCCGTGCCCATGCCGGTGATCGTCGTCCCGTCGACCGACACCCAGCCCCGCTCGAGCACCCGGTCGTCGGGATCGACGGTCAGGACGTCGACGTCGGTGATGAACAGCGTCATGGCGTGTCGCGGCTCACCGCGGGGACGGGCTCACGTGATCGGCTCCCACCCGTCGGGGGTGCGCCGGAACACCGGGATCGTGCCGAGCGACTCGACCAGCGAGGCGTCGTCGGGACCCAGCAGGTCCCTCCAGTCGGCGCCCTCGGCGAGCAGCACGCCGATCGCGGCGAGCTCGCCGCCGGCGGCGCGCACCAGGCCGGCGGCCGCATGGAGGCTCGTACCGGTCGAGATCACGTCGTCGACGATCACCACCCGCTTGCCCTCGACCAGGTGCTGGCGCGCCCGGTCCAGGCGCAGCTCCTGCGTGGTGTCGGTCGTGATCGACCGCAGCGGCCGCGTGATGGCGTCGGCCAGGTGGATCTTCTTGGTCTTCTGCAGCACCAGGTAGTCGTCCAGGCCGAGTGCCCGGCTGACCTCGATCGCCACGGGGATGCCGCACGTGGCGTTCGTGGCGATGATCTCGGGCTCGTACGGCGCCAGGCGCTCCGCCAGCTCGGCGCCGGCCCGCTCGAGCAGACCCACGCCGTTGTCGAACGTGATGAACAGGGCGATGCCCACGTCGGGGGCGACCTCGACGATCGGGACGTCGACGGTCTGGGACCCCATCGTCACGGTGTAGGTAGGGCGGTCGTCGGGAGCGGTGGTCAGGTCCATGCGGAGAGCTTGCCGATCAGGCGGCCGGTCCGGGCGGCGGCGCGGCGGGGGCCGTGGCCAGGGCGATGTCCTGTGGGCGGACGGGCGTGCGGGGCAGCTCCAGGCCGGTCGCGGCACGGATCGCGGCCACCACGGCCGGCGTCGAGGAGATGGTGGGCGGTTCGCCGGCGCCCTTGGCCCCGAACGGCGCGCCGGGCTCCGGGTCCTCGATCACCGCCGAGATGCCGAGCGTGGGCAGGTCGAGCGCCGTCGGGATCAGGTAGTCGGTGAAGGAGGCGTTCCGGATCGTGCCGCCGTCGACGACGATCTCCTCCATGAGCGCCAGGCCGGCGCCCTGGGCTGCGCCGCCCTCCAGCTGACCTCGGAGCTGCAGCGGGTTCATGACCCGACCGACGTCCTGGCTGGTCGAGAGGTCGACCAGACGGACCAGCCCGAGCTCGGTGTCCACGTCCACCACGGCGCGGTGCGCCGAGTAGGCGAAGCTCACGTGCGCGTTGCCCTGTCCGTCCTCGTCGAGCGCGTCGGTCGGCTCGTGGTGGTGCTGCACCTCGGCCTCGACCGCCACGGCGGTCGCGTCAGCGATCGAACGGTCCAGACCGGGGCCGATCAGGCGCCCGTCGACCAGCTCGACCTCGTCCGGGTCCACGCCGAGCTCGCCCGCCGCCCCAGCCCGCAGCTGCTCGGCCACGCGCTCCGCTGCCGCCAGCACCGCGCCGCCCGACATCATCGTCTGGCGCGACGCCGAGGTGGAGCCGGCAGAGCCGATCGAGGTGTCCGCCGGCGCGAGCACCACGTCCTCCACGCCGAGCGCCTCCCGGACGATCTGCTGCGCCAACGTCACGAAGCCCTGGCCGACCTCGGCGCACGCGCACGTCACGGTGGCCACGCCGTCGTGGACGCGGACCTTGGCGGTCGAGAAGTCGTCGAAGCCCTCGGAGAACATCAGGTTCTTGAACCCGAGCGCCACGCCGACGCCGCGGCGCACGTCGCACCGCTGGGTGGTCCGGCCGGCACCGCCGGGCAGGAGCATGGTGTCGTCGGACTCGGGCACGTCCCTGGCATCCGCGGCGCAGGAGCGGAGCACCTCCTCCACGGGGGTGGCGCCCGTGAGCACCTGCCCGGTGATGATCCGGTCGCCCGGCCGCAGCACGTTCCGGAGCCGCAGCTCGACCGGGTCCATGCCCAGGGCGGCGGCGAGCCGGTCCATCTGGGCTTCGTGGGCGAAGCAGGTCTGCACGGCGCCGAAGCCGCGCATGGCCCCGCACGGCGGGTTGTTGGTCCGCACCGCCAGCCCCTCGACGGTGGCGGACGGCGTGCGGTACGGGCCGACCGCGAAGCAGGCGGCGTTGCCGATGACGGCGAGGCTCGACGACAGGTACGCGCCGCCGTCGAACACGAGCCGGGCCTCGACGGAGATGAGGGTGCCCTCCGCGTCGGCCGTGTGGCGGTACCACATGGTCGCGGGGTGCCGGTGCACGTGACCGACGAAGGACTCCTCGCGGTCGTACACCATCTTCACCGGACGCCCGGTGCGCAGCGCGAGCAGGCAGAGGTGGACCTGGAGGCTGCAGTCCTCCCTGGCGCCGAACGCGCCGCCCACGCCGGCGAGCGTCAGGCGGACCTTCGACTCGTCGAGTCCGAGCGCGGCCGCCACCTGCAGGCGGTCGACGTGGAGCCACTGGGTGGAGATGAACAGCTCGACGCCGCCGTCCTCGGACGGCACGGCCAGGCCGGCCTCGGTGCCGAGCGGCGCCTGGTCCTGCATGCCGACGTGGTACGTGCCCTCGACGGACACCGCCCCTGCGGCCCGGGCCGTCTCGCCCGCCGCCTGGTCGCCGTGACGGATCACGAGCTCTCGGTACAGGTTGCCGTCGGGGTGGATGGGGTCGCCGACGAGCGCGGCCTCGGGGTCCACGACGGGGTCGAGCACCTCGTACTCGACCAGGATCCGGCCGGCGGCGAGCTCCGCGGTCATCGGGTGGTCGGCGGCGACGACCGCGACCGGCTCGCCGGTGTAGCGGACCTCGTCGACGGCGAGCACCGGTTGGTCGGCCTTCTCCAGGCCGAAGGCGTTGATGCCGGGGACGTCCTCCGCCGTCAGCACGGCGTGCACACCGGGCACCGTGAGCGCCTCGCTGGTGTCGATCGAGACGATGCGGGCGCGTGGGTGCGGCGACCGGAGCGTGTGGCCCCAGAGCATCCCCTCGGCGACCAGGTCGGAGGAGAACGCGAACCGCCCCTGCACCTTCGGCGGCCCGTCGGGCCGGGGCGCGCTCTCGCCGACCCGCGGACCGCGGCCGGTGGTGCGGGTGGTGGTGCTCGTGTCGGTGCTCATCACGCCACCCCCGCCCGCCGGCGTGCCGCCACGGTCACGGCGGACACGATCCGGCCGTAGCCGGTGCAGCGGCACAGGTTCCCGGAGATCGCCTCCCGGATGACCACCTCGTCGGGATCCGCGAGCTGCTCGGGCGCCATGCCGTCGAGCAGGTCGTGCACCGCGACCACCAGCCCCGGGGTGCAGAAGCCGCACTGCACGGCGCCCTCGTCCAGGAACGCCTGCTGCACGTCCGTCATCGGCGCGTCCTCGGCCCGCGCCGGCGTCGCGGACGCGGCGCCCCGGCCGGCGAGCCCCTCGACGGTCGTCACCTCCCGGCCGGCCGCGGCCTCGGCGAGCACCAGGCAGGAGCACAGCAGCTCGCCGTCGACGAGCACCGAGCACGAGCCGCACTCGCCCTGCTCGCACGCGCCCTTGGCGGCGGGCAGACCCAGGCGCTCGCGCAGCACGAACAGCAGGCTCTCGCCCGGCAGCGAGTCGGGCACGGGCCGGTCG
>JAEXGP010000260.1 GCA_023450775.1 Actinomycetes bacterium
CCCGAGCGTTCGTGTTCGAGGCCTTCGAGGAGCTCGAGGCCGCGGTCTCCGGCGGTGGCGACGCCACGAACCTGCAGGTGCAGCGGGTCCGCCAGGCCACCACCTACGCCACGCGGGTCGCAGCCGACGCCTGCCGCTTCGCCTACACCTGGGCCGGCTCGGCGGGCCTCCGCCAGCCGAGCGTGGTCGGACGGTGCTTCCGCGACATCTCGGCCGGCACGCAGCACCTGTTCGTCGACAACAACACGCTCACGGGCTACGCCCAGGCGCTCCTGCAGGGCTGATCCCCCGGGACGGGCTCCAGGCCGCTTCGGCGTTTCGGCCGGTCGTCCGACGACCGATCCGTACGCCACGGCCCGGACCGCGAGCCAGGCGGGCAGCCCGGATCCGGCCGCTCAGAGGTAGTCGAGCGACATCAGGTTCCGGAAGCAGAACCAGCCCGGCACCGCCGGGATGAACGTGGCGGTGACCTGGTAGGCCAGCGACGCCGCGACCGCGACCTCCTGGCTGGCGCCGACCGCGGTCAGCAGGCCGGCCACGCCGACGGAGCTGACCGCCGTCGCACCACCGGGCACCGGCACCGCGAACGCCAGCGTGGACACGCCCGTGTTGATCAGCACGATCGTCCAGAAGTTCACCGGCGGACCGAACGCGGCGACGCAGCAGTAGAGGACGAAGGCGTACATCAGCGCGTTGAACGCCCAGCCGAGCACGAGCTGGCTGATCTGCCGCGGCGACCGCAGCGCGGACGACACGATCGCCCACGCGTTCTGGACCGGTCCGAGCACCCGCTTGCGGATCCCGGGGATGCCGAAGGCGATCCCGCACACCACGCCGATCACCACCGCCGCGATCAGCAGCAGCGTCAGCAGCTGGCTGGCCGACACGGACTGGGTCGACACCTTCGCCGGCGACAGCAGCAGCGCGAGCAGGCACACCGAGCTGGTCACCACCACGTTGGCCACGCCCGACACCACGCCGCCGGCGGCCACGGCGCCGGCCAGGTCCACGCCCTGCTTCTGCAGGTAGCGCACCTGCGACGCCAGACCGCCCACCGTGGGGACCGCCAGGTTGGCGAACGACAACGACAGCTGCAGCTCGGTCGTTCGCAGCAGCGGGATCCGGATCGGGACGCTGCCCATCAGCGCGATCGCGGTCGAGAAGTTGGTGAGGAGCGACACGACGATCGCCAGGCTCACCCACTCCCAGTCCGCCGCGGACATCGTGTCCCACAGCTCCTGGGGGTCGCCCACCTGGCTCAGCAGGGCGGCCACGCCCAGGAACGTGCCGATGACCATCGCCAGCGTGGCGCCGGAGATGCGGTGCAGCTCGGTGAGGTGCGGCGGCTCCACGTCGACCGCTGCCGCGGCCGTCGTCCGCAGGGTCACCAGCCGGTCGGCGAACGCCTTGTGCTCCGCCCGGCCGTGGGTCCGCATGGACGACGGGAGGACCGCCGCCTGCAGCACCGGCAGCACCTGTGCGAGCCGGTCGCGTCCCAGACCGAACGCCGCGGCCGCCACGGCCCGGTCCGGGCCGACCACCTCCTCGGTCGCGACCAGCAGCGACGCCACGTCGTGCAGCCGGTAGTCGTGGCGATCGCCCGTGACCGCGTGGCTGAACGAGAGGAATCCGATCCTGCCGTCGTCGGACAGGATGACGCGGTCGAGCGTGAGGTCGAGGTGCGCGATGCCGGCGGCATGCAGCCTGGCGACCTCCCGCCACATGCGCTCGAGCAGCGCCTCGTCGAGCTGCTCGGGTGGCAGCTCGGACAACGGCACGCCGGGGAAGGGCCGGTCCACCAGGACGGCGGCGCCCGGGCCAGCCGTGCCGGTGGTGACCACCTCGGGCACCAGCACGCCGGACTGCGCCGCCAGCAGCATCACGAACGCCTGGTGCTCGACGGCCTCGATCCGGGTCAGGTGCAGCCGTCCCGGTGGCGACTTGAAGACGATCGAGCGCCACGCCCGACCCAGCGCCTGCGCGTCCGCCTCGTCCCGGCCCAGCACGCGCACGTGCAGGGGGCCGTGGTCGTCGGTGGCGAACATGAGGGTGGCGTCGTCGGGTTGGTGCGGCGCCAGGCCGAGCGCGTCCACCTGCACCCCGAGCTCCGCGAGCGTCGCCCGCATCTGGGGCAGCGTCGGACGCCCGCCCGGCGAGCCGAACGCCAGGTGCACGACCGCCGCGCTCCCCCAGCCGAGCACCGCTGCGGCGACGACCGAGTTGGGCAGCGCCACACCCAGGTACATGGCGGACAGCGCCATGATGCTGGCGAACAGCACGCCGGTCCGGCGGGTGGGGCGGGCGACGTAGGGCCCCGCGGCGGCCACCACGCCGACGATGACCCCCAGTCGGGTGGCGGGGAACGACGGGCTGGCCGATCCCAGGCGCACCGTCGCCTGCAGCGCCTCGGTCGTCGAGTCGCCGGACACGACGGCGCCGATCAAGCGCGACAGCAGTGCGGCCAGCAGCCCGGCGAGCGCCAGGTCACGTGCCAGTCGCCAACGCCGGCCGATCAGCGCCGCCACGAGGACCAGGCCCAGACCCCAGAGCGTGCCCAGTCCGTACGCCAGCCGGAACAGGTCGTCGAGCGAGTCCGGGAGCTGGTTGAAGAACTCGAAGAGCGACCTCTGGGCGTCGCTGATGTCGTCGGCCTGGATGGCCAGGACGGTCACGACGACGGCGGCGGTGACGAGCCGGATCCAGTCGCTCGTGCGCCGCCGGAAGGGGTGCTCGTCGGCGGGACCGAACGTGTGGAGCCGCCAGCGGCTCAGCTGCGCGTCGACCTGGTCGTCCAGGCTCCCCACCACGTCGATCGGCACGCGATCAGGCTATGGGAGCGTCACCCACGAGCCGCGGAACGTGGGTGACCCCCGCGAGCCGACCGACCCTGCCCGCGGGTGCGGAGGACCCAGCGTCGCCGCCGGATGGTTGGGCCCTTCGGCCCAAATCCCCCGGGGAGCGTCGCCTTCGCCGTTCCGTCGGGTATCACGGAACGGGGCGACTGACAGGAGAGGTGTTGTCATGGCCGCACATCAGCTGGCCTGGTTGGATCAGGAGTCGAAGCCCGCGGTCGACGACCGGCTGATCGATCAGCTCGACATCGTGCTGATCGGCCGGGATCTGAGCGGCCGGATCGTCAGCTGGAACGGCGCGGCGACCCGCCTCTTCGGATGGGACGAGACCGAGGCCCTCGGCGCGCCCTTCGCCATGCTCCTCGGGTGCGAGCGCGACACCGACGCGGAGGCTGCGGCAGCCTCCGACGACGTCTGGAACGGTCGGGCCCTGCTCCGCACGAAGGACGGCGGGTCGGTCTTCGCCCGAGTGCAGCTGGTCGCGTGGCGCGTCGACGCCGTGCTCCGCGGCTTCGTCACAGCGATCCATCCCGAGCACGAGGAGAACCCGCTCGGCGTCTCGCCGGAGGTGCTCCACGAGCGCATCGACGCGATCGGCCAGCACATCGACGAGGCGGTCGTCACCCTGGACCGCGACGGCTTCGTGTGCGCCGCCAACGACCGGGCCGCTGAGCTCTTCGGCGGTCGGCTCCGCGCCGGGATCCCGTTCCACGACGCGCTCCACCCCGACGAGCGCACCGGGTGCGGCGAGGGGTGCGAGCTGCGCTCGCTCGGCCAGCGCCCCGACGAGATGCAGCTGCTCGTGTTCGAGTCCCCCGACGGACCGGTGCAGCTCCGCTGCGGCGCCTTCCCGATCGCCGGCTCGGGCGGCCTGTCGGTGGTGCTCATCACCCGGGTGCCGGACCGCAGACGCCGGTCCGGGCCGACGGTGGCCCCGGTCAAGGTCGACGATCCCGTCGACGCACAGCTTCGGACCGCGCTCCGGGAACGCAGCCTGCTCCTGCACGCCCAACCGATCGTGGACGCCGCGACGGGCCGGGTCGTCCAGCGCGAGATCCTGGTCCGCCTCCCGGGCCCCAAGGGCGTGATGCTGCCGAACCTGTTCCTGCCGGTCGCCGAACGGACCGGCACGGTGGTCGACCTGGACCGCTACGTGGTGGAGGAGGCGCTCCGCCACGCCCGTTACGGACTCGCGGTCGAGCTCAACCTGTCGTCGGTGTCCCTGAACACGCCGGGCTTCGCCGACGAGGTCCAGGCGCTCATCTCGGAGAGCGACGTCGACCCCGTCCAGATCGTCTTCGAGATCACCGAGTCGGCGATCATCAACGACGCAGACGCCGCCATCGGCTTCGCCGAGCAGCTCGCGTCGCTGGGCTGCCGGTTCGCGCTCGACGACTTCGGAACCGGGTTCAACGGGCTGCTGCAGCTGCAGCGCTTCCCGGTGGACTTCCTGAAGATCGACCGGGAGTTCGTCCGTGACATGCGGACCGACGACCGCAACCGCCCGATCGTCCAGGGCGTGATCGCCCTCGCCAGCCATCTGGGCGTGCGGACCGTCGCCGAGGGCGTCGAGGATGCCGAGACGCTCGGCCTGCTCCGCGCCGATGGCGTCGACCTGGTGCAGGGCTACTACCTGGGCCGGCCCGAGGCGCTCCCGACGTTCACGGGCTGATCGCACGCGTCCTCGCTGTCGCCGCCGTTTCGGCGTCGGTTTCCGTCGCCCAGCGACGGAAACCCACGCCAGAAGCGCGACGGTTCGTGGGCCGGCCGGGGATCGAACCCGGGACCGAGCGATTATGAGTCGCCTGCTCTGACCACTGAGCTACCGGCCCGGCGGGAGCGTACCGGCACGGTCCCCGACCGCTGACCGGTCGGGCCGGCGGGCCGAGCTGGCCACACGGACGCGATCAGGTCGTGCCGTCGCGTATGACCGCCGCGATGACCCGCATGAGCAGGATCACTCCGAGCGCCAGGCCACCGGCGCCGAGCAGCACGACCAGGCGCGTGTCGCCCCCGAGCTTCGGTCCGACGTCGAGACCCATCAACAGCACCGACACCAGGGCGAGGCCGACGCCGATGCCGACGAGCAGCGCCCGGTTCCACATGGTGCGTGAGAAGCGCGACTCGTCCTCGCTCGCCACCGTGCGGAACTGCAGGGTTCCCCTCGACGCCAGTGCGAGCGTGCGGCCCACGTCGGCCGGAAGGCGACGGAGCACCGGCAGCTCGCCGACGAGCGCCTCGGTGATCTGGTCCTGCGGATCACCCTTCGACCGCTCGGCCGCCTCCTGCTCCGCCAGCTGCTTGCCCGCAGCGACGACCGAGAAGCCGGGGCTCAGCACGCCGAGCGTGCCGTCGAGCGTGACGAGGGCGCGCATCAGCACCACCAGGTCGCCGGGCAGCGTGATCTCGAACTGCCCGAGGACCGGGATGAGGTCCGCGAGCGCCCGCACGTCGATCGAGCCGCCGGCGCCCAGGTGGTCGGCCAGCAGGCGGGCCAGCGCCCGCTCGAGCTTGTCCCGGGACACGTGGGCGCCCACGTCGGCCACCCGTTCCACGCCGTCGCGCAGCAGCGTGGCATCGCCCTTGGTCAGCGCGATCAGCAGGTCGATGACGGCCTCGATCTGGATCGAGTCGAGACGTCCGACGGCACCGAAGTCGATGAGGCCGAGCGAGCCGTCATCCAGCACCATCACGTTGCCGGGGTGCGGGTCGGCGTGGAAGATGCCCACGCTCAGCAGCTGCTGCACGAAGACCGCCAGCAGCTGCCGGGCCAGCTCGTCGCGGTCCACCTCCGCGTCCGCGGGCAGGTCCGACAGCGGCGAGCCCGAGAGGCGCTGCTGCACCATCGTGCGGCGCTTGCACAGCTCGCGGTGCACCGCCGGGACGGTGATCGGTGTGGTCGCCAGCAGCTTGTGCATGGTGGCGGTGGCGTCGGCCTCGTCACGGAAGTCCAGCTCGGAGCGCAGGCTGCGGCCGAACTCGTTGGCCAGCTGGCTGACCCGGAGGTCACGACCCGCGACCGTGCGGCGCTCGGCGAGCCGTGCCAGCTGGTTGAGGGCGGCGAGGTCGCGCTCGATCGTCTCGCCCACGCCGGGCCGCTGGACCTTGACCACGACCTCCTCGCCGCCGATCAGTGCGGCGGTGTGGGTCTGGCCGATCGACGCCGCGGCGAGCGGCTCCCAGTCGAAGCGCTCGAACACCTCCTCGACCGGCCTCCGGTACTCCGCCTCGAGCACCGCCCGCACCTCGTCGGCCGCCACCGGGTTCGACCGGCTCTGCAGCCGACCGAGCTCCTCGCACAGCTCCGGCGACAGCAGGTCGATGCGGGTCGCGGCGATCTGGCCCATCTTCACGTAGACGCCGCCCGCCTCTTCGAGCGCCTCCCGCAGCCGCACCTCGGGCGGCTCGGGGACCTCGTCGGGGTCGGACCGGCCGTTGAGGCGACCGAGCAGGTGATGCTTGCGCAGGATCGCCAGCAGTTCCCGGTAGCGGGCGATCGGAGCGACCCGGGCCTTCAGGTCGTGGACCGGGCGCGACGCCTCGACGAGCCCGGCGCGGTCGCCCTGGGCGAGCGTGCCGGGACGCGCCACCAGGTCGAACAGCAGCATCAGCGCCATGGTCGCCGGCACGGCGAGCACCGCCGTGTAGCCGAGCAGCGAGTTGTCGTCCCAGTCCCAGTCCAGGAGACCGGCGGCCACGACGACGGCCACGATCCAGCCGATCGCACCGGCGAGGAGCTGACGCACCCATCCCCGACGGATGCCGAGCAGCCGGCTCCCCAGCAGCGTCGTGGTCGTCGCGATCACGACCATGACGACGAGGCTGACGACGAACCTGATCATGACGTTCCTCCCTCGGCCGGCGGCCCGCCGTCACCCACGGCCAGCCGCCACAGCTCACCGGTGACGACGCCGAGCGCCGCCCCGCCCACCGTGTCGATCGGCAGGTGGGCACCCACCTGGATCCTCGCGAACGCGACGACGAGCGCAGCGGCCACGAGTCCGACCCGCTCCGCTCCCCCGACGTGCGGCCACAGCACCGTGACCATCGTGGCCGCAACGGCGGTGTGACCCGACGGGAAGCCGCGGCCGTCCTTGGGCGTGCCCATCCGCCGGGCGATGTACGCCAGCTCGTCGGTCGGCCGACCGCGCCGGATGAACTCCTTCACCACCTTGGCGAGCTGCCAGGCGACCACGCCGCCGATGACCACGCCCGCGGTCGGGCGCCAGTCGTGCCAACGGCGCCAGGTCAGCAAGCCGCCGACGACGGGACCCCAGAGGCTGCCGATCTGCATGGGCGGCCAGAGGGCGGGAGCGAGCCACGCCGGCAGCTCGTTCACGGCGTGGAAGGCGGCCTCCTCGGCGGCCGGCACGCCCTTGGCGGCGATCGCCGAGGACCCGGCGAGGACGCCGGCCGCAGTGACGATCGCGGGGACCCGTCCAGGGCCGACGTGCATGGGCGGTCAGAGTAGCGGTGGGACCACGGCCAGCCCGGACCCTGCGGCGGCTGTTGATGCAGCGGCGGTCTCGGTCATCGCACCGTTCACTGCGGCGTGGGAGTCGAGCAGCACGTCGAGGACGTCCTCCGCCGGGATCGGCCGGTAGTGCCAGAACCCCTGCGACAGGTCGGAGCCCAGCGCGTCCAGGCACGCCTGCTGCTCCGGTGTTTCGACGCCTTCGGCCACGGTCAGCATCCCGAGCGTGTGGGCGAGCTGCACGATGGCCAGCACGAGCGACGAGCCCGTGCGGTCCTCGACGGAGCTCACGAACGACCGGTCGATCTTGAGGCTGTCGATCGGGAACTGCTGCAGGCGGGCGAGGGACGAGTGGCCCGTGCCGAAGTCGTCGATCGCCAGGTGCACACCGCTGCGGCGGACGTGGCGGATCTGCCGCGCCACCGACGAGGGGTCCTGCATGAGCGCACCCTCGGTGAACTCGAGCACCAGGCGGGCAGGGTCCAGTCCGGTGCGTTCGATCACCTCGGCCACCCGCTCCGGGAGCATCTCGTCGAGCAGCTGGTGCGGCGACAGGTTCACGCTGACCAGCGGCGCGTACCGCCCCAGATGCTCGCTCCACTCGACCGCGTGGCGGCACGCGGTCTCCATCACGTGCTGGCCGATCTCGTCGATGATCCCGCTGGACTCGGCGTACGGGATGAAGTCGTTCGGCATGATCAGGCCGCGCTCGGGATGGTTCCAGCGGACCAGGGCCTCCATCACGACGATGGCGCCGCCGCGGTTCGTGTCCACGATCGGCTGGTAGTGCACGACCAGCTCGCCGCGGGTCGCGGCGCCGCGCAGGCGAGTGTCGGCCGACGATCCCCGGCCGGATTCGCGCCCCATGTCGGGCGTATAGAGCCGGAACTGGTTCCGCCCGCTGCTCTTGGCGTGGTACATCGCCAGGTCCGCACAGCGGAGCAGACCGTCGGCGTCCATCGTCGGGTCGGCCACCGCCACCCCGATGCTCGCACCGACCACGACCGAGTCCTGCGGCAGCTCGATCGGCGGGATCAGCGACTCGATCAGTCGCCGGGCCACGTCGATCGCGGACTCGTCGCCGTCGAGGTCCAGGAGGAGCACGACGAACTCGTCACCGCCGAGCCGGGCGACCGTGTCGCCCTCGCGGACCACGGACCGGAGGCGCTCCGCCACCTGGATGAGGAGCAGGTCGCCCGCCGAGTGACCCAAGGTGTCGTTGACGGCCTTGAAGTCGTCGAGGTCCACGAACATGGCCGCCACGTTCCGGTCCGCCGCGGTGGCCTTCAGCGCCTCGTGCAGGTTGCGCTGGAACAGCACCTGGTTCGCCAGCCCGGTGAGTGGGTCGTGCAGCGCCTGGCGGGCCATCTCGGACTGCAGGCGACGGGTCGCCGTGACGTCACGGAAGCTCCACACGCGCCCGACCGGCTCACCGTCCACGTAGCGGGGCCGAGAGCGCCGCTCGAGCACGCGGCCGTCGGTCAGCTCCACGATGTCCTCGGTGATGCCGTGAGGATCGGACTGGAGCTCCCGCATCCGCTCGTCGAACTCCCCGGCGTCGTCGACCTGTGCGTACACGTGGTCCCGCATCGCCAGGAGGTCTCGACGAAGCCCCATGTCGTCGGGGATGTTCCAGATCTCCAGGAACTGCCGGTTCCAGAGCTGCGGGACACCGTCGAGGTCGGAGGTGACGATGCCGTCGGCGACCGAGTCGAGGGTGGCGGCGAGCACCGCGCTCGTCTCCTCGCGCTCGCGCTCCGCCTGCGAGCGCCGGGAGATGTCGGTGATCGTGACCACCAGCCCGCCGACCGTCGGATCGTCGACGAGGTTCACCAGGGAGATCGCCACCGGCAGCGTCGTGCGGTCGGCGCAGTAGGCCTCCACGTCGATCGCCACCTTGGTGCCCGACTCCGAGGCGAGCGCCTCGTGGAGGGCCCGGCCCAGGGCGACGCGGTGGCTGCCCGGCACCATCATCGTGACGTGGCTGCCCTCGACCGCGCGCTGGCCGATGCCGAGCAGGCGCGTCACCGCAGCCGACGAGGCCCGGACCCGGCCCGACGGGTCGAGCACCATCGCCACGGTCGTCAGGTGCTGCAGCACCGAGCGCAGGAGCGCCATCCGGTCGTGGGCCACCTCCCAACGACGGCGGTTCGTGAGGTCCCGGATGACGAGCACGATCTCGTCGCCGCGGGTCGAACCGATCATCTCCACCTGGCGCCAGCCGCTCGGCGTGGTGATCCGAAGCTCCAACGGGTCACCGACGCGCTCGACCTGCATGCCCGACAGCGACACGAGCGCCATCTCGAGGTCGTCGGGGTGCACCATGTCGATGCAGTTCATCCCGACCGACTCCTCGAGCGATCGACCGAACATGACCTCCGCCGCGTGGTTGCCCCAGAGCAGCTGGGCCGAGCGGTCCACCACCAGGACGGCGTCCGGGAGGTCGTCCAGCAGGGCGGCGCGGTCGAGTCCGATGTGGTCCGGCGCGGGTCGCGCCGCCGTCGGGTCTCCCTCGGCCATCCTCCTGAATATCGGCACGTCCAGGCCCCGGTTGAGGACCGGTTGCCGGTTCCTGGCCGTCCGTACAGTCCCCTGAGCGCGAAACAGCCCTCGGCGGTGAGCCGAGGGCTGTACGCAAGGTGCTCCGGGGGTGGGGCTCGAACCCACGACCCGCTGATTAACAGTCAGCTGCTCTGCCAGCTGAGCTACCCCGGAAGGCGTCCGCCGGTTCGACGGCGGCCCTGCAGCGTAGCGTCCCCGCGGACCGGTCCCCAACCGCATCCGGGACCCGCCGCAGCGGACGTCAGTCGGCCTTGAGGTAGTCCTCGAGCTTCTGCCGGCTGCGCGGATGGCGGAGCTTGGCGAGGGTCTTGGACTCGATCTGGCGGATCCGCTCGCGGGTCACGCCGAACTCCTTGCCGACCTCTTCCAGCGTCTGCGGCTGACCTCCGTCGAGGCCGAACCGCATGCGCACGACCTGCTTCTCACGATCGTTCAGGTCGTCGAGGGCGGACATGATCTGCTCGGACAGCGAGTTGGCGGTGGCCACGTCGGCCGGCATCACGGCGTCGTTGTCGGCGATGAAGTCGGCCAGGTAGCTGTCGTCCTCCTCGCCCACCGGCGAGTCGAGCGAGAGCGGGTCCTGGGAGATGCGCAGGATCTCGCGCACCTTCTCGGGCTTCAGCTCGCACTTGGCCGCCAGCTCCTCGACCGTCGGCTCCCGCTCGAGCTCCTGGATGAGCTGGCGCTGCTGGCGGTGGACCTTGTTGATCGACTCGACCATGTGCACCGGGATCCGGATGGTGCGGGCCTGGTCCGCGATCGCCCGGGTGATGGCCTGGCGGATCCACCACGTGGCGTAGGTGGAGAACTTGAAGCCCTTCGTGTAGTCGAACTTCTCGACGGCACGCATGAGGCCCAGGTTGCCCTCCTGCACCAGGTCGAGGATCTGCATGCCCCGGCCCAGGTAGCGCTTGGCGATCGACACGACCAGGCGGAGGTTGGCCTGCGTGAGCTCGTCCTTGGCGCGCTCGCCGTCGCGGCGGAGCCGGTCCAGGCGTCGGCGCTCGTCGAAGTCCACGGTCTCGCCCGAGGCCGCGAGGTCGGCGAGCCGCTCCTCGCTCTGCACGCCCGCCTCGATGCGCATGGCGAGGTCGACCTCTTCCTGCGCGGTGAGCAGGGGGACCTGACCGATCTCGCGCAGGTACATGCGCACGGGGTCCGCGGTGGAGGTGCCGCCGCCGGTGCCGACGAGCGTGACGGGCCGGCCGCGGCGGCCGCTCGTGCGCATGAGGCGACGACGCCGGACGGACTCGTGGGCCAGCTCGCCGGGCTCGACCAGCGAACGCTCGGAGTCGTCCTCGACGACGATCTCGATGGGAGCACCGGGCTCGACGACCACGTCGAGGTCGGACGCAGGATCGATCTCCGGGACGACGTCGGTGTCGATCTTGACCCCGCGCTCCGCCCAGTAGGCCTTCGTCTCGTCGACCACCTGGTCGGTCATCTCCATGCGGAGGACGCTCAGCGCGTCGTCCAACGACAGCACCTGGTCCGCACGCTCCGCTCGTTGCTGGAGCTCGACGATCTCGGCCGGTGGCACCTGCTCCCAGATGGACAATCCGATCATCCCCTCGTCACTGCTGCTGGTGCCGGTCCCGCAGGAAGGCTAGCAACTGGGCCACGATTTCCACCTCGGCCTTGGGATGCCGCAGCTGGTCCAACGTCACCTTCAGCCAGGCGACCACGTCGGAGTACGCCAGCGGGTCCGACGAGGACCGGGCCTCCGCCTCCAGCTCCGCCAGCTCCCGCCGGCCCACCTCGCTGGCGAACCGGGCGAGCACGTCGGACGGCTCCGAGGTCGGCTCCTCGACCGCCAGCTCGGCCAGCAGCTCCGCCACCTCGGCGGGCGATTCCTCGATGGCCTGCGCCAGCGTCTCGGAGCGCAGCAGCGCGTCGAGCGACGCCCGGGCGGTGGGGTGCCGGAAGAACGACTCCTCCAGGAACGGCGCCGCCAGCTCGGGCTGGTTGACCGCCAGCCGCAGCACCTCGCGCTCCACTCCGTCGCCCAGGGGCGGCAGCCGCGGCGCGGTCTGCTGCTGCACCTCGGGCGGCGGTTCAGGCGCCGGCTCGCCGCGCCGCCGGTTCCGTTCCTCGTCCGGTCGGGGCCTGGGCGATCGCAGCACCTCGGCGAGCCGCGCCCGCAGCTGCGTGGCGTCGATGCGGCAGGTGTCGGCCAGCTCCATCACGTAC
>JAEXGP010000301.1 GCA_023450775.1 Actinomycetes bacterium
GGCACGACCTCCACGGTCACGCCGGCCTCCACGGCCGCCGCCACGAGCACCGCGCCCGGGTCCGAGAGCCCGGGCAGCCCGGCGTCGCTGACGACGGCCACCACGCCGCCCGAACGTGCGAGCTCCACCAGCCCCGCGCTCACCCGACCTTCGGTGTGGTCGTCCATGCGGACCAGCGTGCGCCGGTCCACCCCGGCGTGCGCCAGCAGCCGGCCGGTCCGGCGGGTGTCCTCGCACGCCACCACGTCGGCGGCCTCGAGCGCGGCGACCGCCCGGGCGCTCAGGTCGCCCAGGTTGCCGATGGGCGTGCCGACGACGACCACGCGACCGGTCACCTGACCTCCACCTTGTCGCCGGGTCGCACGTCCCAACGCCGGAACGAGCCCGCCTCGGCCTCCAGGACGACGCTCGCTCGCCACGCCGGACGAGTGACCCGGCGCGGCGGCACGGTGAGGACGCGCACGACCCGGTAGCCGTCGCGCCCGACCGGGATGCACGTCGCCACGTCGATCGACATGCGCATGCCGAACGTGTGCACCGAGCGCGCCTGCAGCCGCAGGACCCCGTCCACCCGGTCCCGACCGAGCAGGCCGCGGCGCCGCGCCGAGCGGGTGTCGGCGGTCTCCACCGTCGCCAGCACGTCTCCGTTCCGGACCAGCCAGGCCATCAGCGGCGAACCTCCTCGGTGCCGGCAGCGCCGTCAGACGTTGAAGCGGAACTCCATCACGTCCCCGTCGACCGGCTGGTAGTCCTTGCCCTCCACCCGGAGCTTCCCCACGTCCCGGGCGGCCGACCAGGACCCGATCTCCAGCAGCTCGTCCCAGTGGATCACCTCGGCGCGGATGAAGCCCCGCTCGAAGTCCGTGTGGATCACCCCGGCCGTCTGCGGTGCGGTCGAGCCGGCCCGGAACGTCCAGGCCCGCGTCTCCTTCTCGCCGGTGGTGAAGAACGTCCGCAGGCCGAGCAGCGAGTACGCCGTGTGGAGGAACTGCGGCAGCGCACCCTCGCCCAGGCCCAGCGCCTCGAGCATCTCCACCCGGGACTCCTCGTCGAGCAGCGCGGCCTCGGCCTCGAGCTGGATGCACAGGCCGAGCACCAGCTCGTCGGCGGATCCGGTGGCGGCGAACGCGGCGCGGGTCGGCGCCAGCACGGCGTCGAGGTCCTCCATCTGCGACTCGTCGACGTTGACGAGCGCCATCGCCGGCTTGGCGGTCAGCAGGAAGAACGGCTTGAGCAGCGCCATGTGCTCGTCGGACAGACCGGCCCGGTACAGCGGCGTGCCGGCCTGGAGGTGCTCGACCGCGGCGTCCATGGCCGCCACCTCGTCGGCGAGCGTCTTGTCCGCCCGGGCGGCCTTGCGGCGCTTGTCGATCTGCTTCTCCAGCGACTCCAGGTCGGCATAGACCAGCTCGACCTCGAGGGTCTCGAGCTGCTCGACCGGATCGGTCGAACCCGGCACGTCGTCGTCCACGAAGGCCCGCAGCACGAAGACGATCGCGTCCACCTCACGGATGTGGGACAGGAAGCGGTTGCCCAGCCCCTCCCCCTGCGCCGCGCCCTTGACCAGACCGGCGATGTCGACGAACTGCACCGCCGCCGGGATGACGGACTTGGAGCTGCTCATCTCGGCGAGCGCCGTGAGGCGGGCGTCGGGGACCTTGGCCACACCCACGTTGGGGTCGACGGTGGCGAAGGCGTAGGGGGCGGCGAGGGCGCCGCCGCCCGCCAGTGCGTTGTACAGCGACGACTTGCCGGCGTTCGGCAGTCCGACGAATCCGAAGCGTTCCACTGAGCTCCTCTGGTGGGTTCCCACGCGGTCGCGATGGTCCTCCCACCGCGTCGACGACCCGACCGGGGGACGGTCCGGGGCCCGGTCGCCCGACCGGGCGACCCCACCGGAGGGTAGTGGCCACACGTAGGCTCCCGGACGTGAGCGACCCGGGGCGATCGGACAGCGACGGCGCGGCCGTGTTCGCCGCGGGACTGGCCAGTGACGACGCGGTGGAGCGCGCCCGGGCCGGGCTCGACATCGCCCGGTACTACCTCGACCGCGGGTTCGCCCCCGCCGGCAAGGCCCGGGCCTTCCAGAAGGCCCGCGACGTCGTGACCGACCTGGCGCCGGGCGAGCTCGAGCAGCGGGTCGCCGCCGGCACGCTGCAGGAGCTCGGCGGGATCGGCAGCTCCACCGGCTCCGTGATCGCGGACGCGGTCGAGCGTCGGGAGTCCACCTACCTCGCCGACCTGGCGGCGTCCACCATCCAGGACGCCGGCGACGGAACCTCGCTGCGGTCGATGGTCAAGGGCGACCTCCACAGCCACACGTTCTGGTCCGACGGCGCCGAGAGCGTGCGCACCATGGCCCTCACGGCCCGCTCCCTCGGCCACGAGTACCTCGCCGTCACCGATCACTCGGCCCGCCTCACCGTCGCGCACGGCTTGGACGAGGCCCGCCTCACGGAGCAGCTCGCGGAGATCGAGGCGCTGAACCGGGAGCTCGCGCCGTTCCGGATCCTGACCGGCATGGAGGTCGACATCCTGGAGGACGGCCACCTGGACCTCTCCTCCGAGTTCCTCGGCCGCCTCGACCTGGTGGTGGCGTCGGTGCACTCCAAGCTGCGCATGGACGAGCGCGAGATGACGCGCCGCATGGTCATGGCCGTCGCGGATCCGAACGTGGACGTCCTCGGCCACTGCACCGGCCGCAAGATCACCGGTCGCGGGCGCCCGCCGTCCCGGTTCGACGCGGAGATCGTGTTCGCGGCCTGCGCTCGGTTCGACACCGCGGTCGAGATCAACTGCCGACCCGAGCGGCGCGACCCGCCCGAGGAGCTGCTGGAGCTGGCGCTCGAATGGGGCTGCCGGGTCTCGATCGACACCGACGCGCACGCCCCCGGTCAGCTGGAGTGGCAGGCCTGGGGCTGCGGGCTGGCGACCGACATGGGCATCGACGCCTCGCGGATCGTCAACACCTACGAGGCCGACGAGCTCCTCGAGTGGGCGTCGTCGCACCCCACCGGTTGACGGCGGTCCACCCGTCCGCGACGGCTAGTCCCCCGACGCCCGCTCGCCCCCCGAGCCCGGCTCACGGCCCCCGGCGCTCAGGTCGTAGCGGTCGCGTCCGGACGACGCCGCGCACGCGCCGTCGTTCTGTCCGGAGGCGTCGGACAGCGCCCGGTCGAGGATCGGCGAGGCGCCGCTGAAGATGCCCCACGGGCTCTCGCAGCCGGGAACGACCCACGCGTGGGACATCCAGCCGAGCGACCCGTTCGCCTTCACACCACCGAGCTGGGCGCACTCCTCCTCGGTGGTCGACGAGTCGCCGATCACCCCGCCGCGCCCGGTGCACAGGCCCACGTGCCGGTGGTAGTGGTCGTTGTCGCCGGTGAAGCCCTGGGTCGGCTCGGCGTCGCCGGGCTGGATCAGGTAGTAGCTCAGTCCGACGACGCGGGCCTCGGGGCCGCCACCGTCGTAGAGCACCATCTCGGGCTCCTCGACGTGGAACTCGCCGTCGACGATCGAGAACTTCATGTAGTGCGCCGCGATGCCCGGCACGTAGCCGGTGACCCGGACGTAGCCGTTGGCCATGGCGTCCGCGGCGGTGGGCATGGAGAGCGCGGTCCTGCGGGCGACGGCCAGCTCCTCGGCGAGCGCCACGCACTGCTCCTGGTCGACGATCGCCTTCCACGGCGTGGGCCCGGCATGGCCGCCGTGGCCGCCGTTGTCGTCGGGCGCGGCCGAGGAGCCGCCGGAGGAGTGGGCGTGACCGCCCGACCCGGCGCTGCTCGCCGTCCGCTGGGCCATCCACGCCTTCCAGGCGCCGTAGTCGTCGTCGGTCGCCTCGGCCAGTGCCACCACCAGCCCGGCCGCGTCGGCCTCGGCCCCGGAGTCGGCCTTGGAGGTGGCGGCCACGAGCTTGTCGAGGCCGACCGATCCCCGGCCGTCGTCGGCGCCGACCACGTCGGTGACCTCTGCGGTGGACCGCACCGACATGTCCATGGCGCCGCCGCCGTACGTGTCGACGCCCAGCGCGGCGGCTTCGGTCCAGTAGCTCTTGGGGTTGAAGCCCAGGTCGCAGCGCGCTGCGTCGATCGCCGCCATCTGGTCGTCGTGGGCCGCGGCGTCGGTGGCCGACGTGCCGTGGTCGTGACCGCCGGCCGCCGCCTCGTCGCCGCCGTGCGAGTGCTCCGACGCGGAGGGTGACGTGATGCCGACGGTGGCCAGTCCGAGCACCGCCACCGCAGCGATGGACGGGACGAGCAGGCCGACCTTCAGCCGGCGGGGTGCGACCGCCATCACGGCCGCGACGAGCACGGCCCCGGCCTCGAGCCCCGCGCACACGCCGTCGACCAGGCCGACGTCCTCGACCACGCCGGCATGCGAACCCCACGGCAGCCCGACGGTGCGGGCCCAGATCCACACACCCAGGGCGGCGGCGTTGAGCACCGCCGCAGCGACGGCCAGCGACCGGTTGCCGCGACGGAGCAGGAAGACGACAGCCAGCGCGATCTGCAGCCACCCGACGACGGCGAAGCCCACCGGGTCGATCCACGATCCGCCGCCGGCGTGCTCGGGGACCATCACCAGGTGGATCAGGCCGGCGCCGCCGGTGAGGCCGGCCAGCAGGATGCCCAGATCGGCGGCGCCGTCGCTCCAGGGACGTTCGGGCGCCGGATCGTCGGCGCGCTGCTCGGGTTCCATCGGTCCACCCCCTGGACGCCCGACCGTGACGGGCTTCACACAGCGTAGGCGCACGGGATCGGGCCCCGGTCGTCGATGGCGGCTGGAGTCGTGCGGACCCGCTCCGGTACGATCGCACCCCTATGTCGAAGCGCACCCAGAAGAAGAAGGCCAACGTGCGTCGCAAGAAGGCGAACCACGGCCGCAAGCCCAACATGGGCCGCAATTCCTGAGCCAGCGCTCGAGAGCGGGAGCACTGAGCCAGCGCTCCTGACAGCGTTCGGCCGGCGTCGGTGACACCGCCCGGCCGGCTCGGGTAGGTACCGCAGATGTCCACGCAGACCGCGGTCGTCTGGTTCCGTCGGGATCTCCGCCTGGCCGACAACCCCGCGTGGGCGGCGGCCACGCAGTCCGCGGACCGCGTGCTCGCGCTGTTCGTCGTCGACGCACGCGTGACGGCCACGGCGGGCGGGCGTCGTCGCGATCTGGTCCGGGCGCACCTCCGGGCGCTGGACGAGCAGCTCCGGTCGCGGGGCGGCGGGCTGCTCGTCCGATCAGGCGATCCCGTGGAGCTGGTGCCGCGGGTGGCCGACGCGGTGGGCGCCGGCAGCGTCCACGTGAACGGCGACGTGTCCGGCTACGCCCAGCGACGTGACGACGCGGTGCGGCGGGCGCTCCAGCCCGACGTCGCGTTCGACGTCCGATGGGGCTGCCACGTCCATCGTCCCGGCTCGGTGGTCGCGGGCACCGGCGCCACGCACCAGGTCTTCACGCCGTACCACCGCGCCTGGGCCTCGACGCCGTGGGAGCCCTGGCCCGAGGAGGACGACGCGCAGGTGCTGGACCCGTCCTCGGTCCCGGGCGTCCGGAGCGTCGGGCCCGATCCGCTCGGCTCCGGCCCACCCGGCGCCGGTCCGGCCGGCGAGGCCGCCGCCGAGGCGCGGCTGGCCGAGTGGCTCGACCGGGTCGACGACTACTCCCACACCCACGATCTTCCGGCGAACGAGCACGGCACCTCGTCGTTGTCGGCCGACCTGCACCTGGGCACGCTGTCGCCGCGCCATGTGGTCGGCGTCGTCGGGAACGGCTCCGACGGCCGGTCCGCGTTCGTGCGTCAGCTGGCGTGGCGGGACTGGTTCGCCAGCCTCTTCCTCGAGCGGCCCTCCCTGGCGCACGCCGCCATGCGACCCGAGCTCGATGCCGTGGCGTGGCGCGACGACCCCGAGGGCGTGGCGGCCTGGCAGGAGGGTCGCACCGGCGTGCCGATCGTCGACGCCGGCATGCGCCAGCTCGCCGGCACGGGGTGGATGCACAACCGCGTGCGGCTCATCACCGCGAGCTTCCTGGTGAAGGACCTGCTCGTGGACTGGCGCGTCGGCGAGCGCCACTTCCGTCGCGAGCTCGTCGACGGCGAGGTCAGCCAGAACGCCGGGAACTGGCAGTGGGTGGCGGGCACCGGACCCGACGCAGCGCCGTACTTCAGGGTGCTCAACCCGGTCACGCAGTCCCGACGGTTCGACCCCGACGGCGACTACATCGCGCGGTGGGTGCCCGAGCTGGCGGGTTTGGCGCCCGCCGACCGCCACGCCCCGTGGGAGCTGGGACCGCTCGAGCTCGCCGCCGCGGGCGTGGAGCTCGGAGCCGACTACCCGCACCGCCTCGTCGAGCACGGCGCCGCCCGGGAGCGCGCCCTGGCGGCGTACAGCGCGGCCCGCGCCGGCTGAGCTCCTCCCCCGCTCTGGCCTGCACCGGCGCACCGATCGGCACCACCGCGCAGGACGAAGGGCGTGGTCGGCGCGGCGCGAGCGTCAGGAGCGGGGGGCCACGCCGGTCTGTCGCGCCGCCAGCACCCGCTCGATGCGGGCGCGGTTGCTGCGCTGGATCACGACGAACGGCAGGTGCGCCACCAACCCGAAGGCGATCATCACCAGCCCCAGGCCCCACGGGCACCAGATCAGGAACAGCGGTCCGGCGCACGCGTTGATCCAGTGCACCAGCTCGGCGCGACGGGTCTCGGCGGCGAAGCGCTCCAACGCCGCGTCCGACGAACCGCCCAGGTGGCGCTTGGACACGCCGCCGCGGAACACGCCGCCCGCCTCGGGCAGGCGGTCCTTCCAGCGCCGGACCCGGAGCCGACGCTCGTAGACCCGACCCCGGTCCTCGAACCGGCGCGGGCGGGTCAGCCAGCTGTCGTGCGAGAGGCGGTCCACCGGGATCCGGCTGACGAACCAGCCCGACCCCACCCCGATCACCGCCCACGCCGCGGAGGACACCAGCACCGCGGGCCCGGGCGGCAGCGGCAGGTCCACGTCAGTCGCCACCGACCGGGTCGGCGCCGCTCCCGCCGACCGGGATCACACGGCCCCGCCACCGCACGCTCCGGCGCACGTGGGTGGACCACAGCGACCGGACGAAGACGGCCAGGAACACCAGGAGGTGGAAGGGGTACAGGAGCGCGGAGAGCAGGCCGAACCGGCCGACCGCCCGGAACATCACGAGCAGCTGGACGACCATCGCTGCGTACGCCACGACGGCCGGGGCGAGTGGCGCGACGCCCCGGAGCCCGTTCACGGCCATGACGACAGGGGTCCCGAGCGCGGCGATCCACGCGACGACCGCCAGCAGGCGCAGCAGTGGCGTCGCCCCGGCGCCGGTGGCGAAGTTCTTGGTCCACCCCTCCACCAGCTGCCGGGGTCCGTCGGGGTACATCCGGAACCGCACCCCGCCCCGACCGACGAGCAGGTGCGAGCCCGCTCCGCCGTCCCTGAATCGGCGGCCGAGCGCCAGGTCCTCGGCCACCTGGTCCCGCACCGCGGCGTGGCCGCCGACCGCCCGGTACTCCCGCACCGACGTGACCATCAGCGGGCCGAACGCCGCGGACGGCGCCGACGCGGGCGAGCCCGCCGCGCTGCCCATGATCGCGATCACGTTGAACATCGCCGAGGCCTGCTCGTAGGGCCGCTCGGTCTCGTGCCAGGGCTGCACCGAGACGAGCCCGCCGACGGCGGCCTGGTGCGCCACCACCCGGCCCAGCGCGTCGGGGGCCAGCCGGACGTCCGCGTCGGCGAACACGAGTGTGCCGTCCTCGACCGTCCTCGCCCCTGCGTGGCAGGCCCAGCACTTCCCCGCCCAACCGGGCGGCAGCGGCGGGGCCGGGACCACCTCGACACCCGGCCGGGCTGCCGCGATCGCCGCGGTCGCGTCGCTCGAGTGGTCATCGACGACGACGATGCGGGACGGCGCGGGACGGCTGGCGAGCAGGTCGTCGAGCAGCCCGCCGATGCTGAGCGCCTCGTCGCGTGCGGGCACCACGACGGTGACGGTGTCAGGGGCGCCCTCGGCCGGCGGCAGCGAGGCCACGGTCCGGGCCCGGCCGAACGCCCACCACCCGAGCACCCATCCGATCGCGCACACCGCGATGCTGCCCGTCATCGGCCCTCCGTCCGCAGGCCGTCGATGACGGCACCGCTGAGCCATACCCTCCCACGAAGCCGACGAACACCGACGGCGCGACGGTCCGCCGCCCTAGCGTGCGCGCCATGACCGAGCGCCCGCACCAGCTGACCCACCTCGTCCTCGGTGACCCGCCGGGCGCCTGGCGCACGGCCGGCTTCGACGTCGACGGCGGCGGGCGCTTCCGCCTGGGCCGGACCGAGATCATCTGCCTGGACCTGGGACCGAGCGGGGCCGGCTTCGTGGGCTGGGCCCTGGACGGCGTCGACGGCGCGCTCGACGGGTTGGCCACGGCCGACAGCCACCGGACCACCGGCGGCCGTGCCCCCACCAGCCACCCGAACGGCATCTCGTCGATCGACCACGTGGTCGTCCGGACCGGTCACAGCGAGCGCACGATCGCGGCGTTCGAGGCGGCGGGACTGGAGGTCCGCGGCGGTCGCAGCACCACGTCCTACGGCGCACCGATGCGCCAGACGTTCTTCTGGGCCGGCGACGTGATCCTCGAGCTCGTCGGTCCCGACGACGGCGAGCCCACCACCGACGAGCCCACGTCGATCTTCGGCCTGGCGCTCGTGGCCGACGACCTCGACGCCACCGCCGAGTTCCTGGGCGATCTCCTCGGCGCGCCCAAGGACGCCGTGCAGGAGGGCCGCCGCATCGCCGGGCTGCGGCACCGGGACGCCGGCATCGGACTGCCGATCGCCGTCATGTCGCCCCATCCGCGCTGAACGGCGCTCACCCTGTCCCGCCTCCGTCCCACCGACGCACCTGTTCGGGCCCCCGACACACCTGTTCGGGTTCGCCCAGACGGACGGAGCCCCCCGTGCCGTGGCTGGAGACGCGCGGTTACCGCTCGGTAACATGCGGGCATGGCCGACTACCGAGCACCCGTCAAGGACGCCCTCTTCACCCTCCGCCACATCGGCATGCTCGAGGAGCTCTCCAAGACCGACCGCTACGCCCATGCGGATCCCGAGACCGTCGCCGCGGTGCTCGAGGAGCAGGGCCGCTTCATGCAGGAGGTGTTCGCGCCGTCGAACGCCATCGGCGACCGCAAGGGCCTGAAGTGGACGCCCGAGGGCGTCGAGGTGCCCGAGGAGTTCAAGGCCGCCTACGCCAAGTTCGTCGACGCCGGCTGGCAGGGCCTGAACGCCGAGGTCGAGTACGGCGGCGCCGGCTTCCCCGAGTCGGTCTTCGCCTGCGCGGCGGAGTTCGAGACCGCGGCCAACGGTGCGCTCACCATGGCGCCCGGCCTGACCACCGGTGCCATCGAGTGCCTGCAGGCGTGGGGCACCGAGGAGCAGAAGGAGGTCTACCTCCGGAAGCTGATCACCGGTGAGTGGACCGGCACCATGAACCTGACCGAGCCGCAGGCCGGTTCCGACGTGGGCCTCTGCACCACCAAGGCCGTGCCGCAGGGCGACGGCACCTACAAGGTCACCGGCACCAAGATCTTCATCTCGTTCGGCGAGCACGACATGGCCGAGAACATCATCCACCTGGTGCTCGCCCGCCTGCCCGAGGCGCCCGCCGGCACCAAGGGCATCTCGCTGTTCATCGTGCCCAAGTTCCTCGTCAACGAGGACGGCGACGTCGGCGAGCGCAACGACGTGAAGTGCGTGTCGATCGAGCACAAGATGGGCATCCACGCGTCGCCCACCTGCGTCATGAGCTACGGCGACGACGGCGGGGCGATCGGCTACCTGGTCGGCGAGGAGAACCAGGGCATGCGGGCCATGTTCACGATGATGAACTCGGCCCGCATCGCGGTCGGCATCCAGGGCGTGGCCCTCGGCGACGCCGCCTACCAGAAGGCGCTCGCCTACTCGCAGGAGCGGCGCCAGGGCCGCGAGATCGGCGGGGACTCCAAGGAGCCGGCGTTCATCATCGCCCACCCCGACGTGAAGCGGATGCTGCTCTACATGCGCAGCCACATCGAGGCCATGCGCGCCCTCGTCGTCTACAACGCCGCGGCGATCGACCTGTCCCGGGCGCTCGAGGGCGACGACGCAGAGCGCTGGCGTGAGATCGCCGAGCTGCTCACCCCGGTCACCAAGGCGTGGTGCACCGACGTAGGCGTGGACGTCACGTCGACCGCGCTGCAGGTGTTCGGCGGGATGGGCTACGTGGAGGAGTCGGGCGTGGCCCAGCACTTCCGCGACATGCGCATCGCCCCCATCTACGAGGGCACCAACGGCATCCAGGCCATGGACCTCGTCGGCCGAAAGCTCGGCATGCGCATGGGCGGCGTCGTCGGCGACTTCCTGCAGGGCATCCGGGACCTGGACGACGACCTGGCCGCGGCCGGCGACGAGTTCGCCGTCATCCGCACCAACCTGGCCGCCGCCGTCGCCGTGCTGACCGAGGCCACCGACTGGGTCATGACCAACGGCATCGCCGACCCGCGCGAGGCGCTCGCCGGCGCCACGCCCTACCTGGAGCTGTTCGGGATCGTGACCGGCGGCTGGCTGTCGGCCCGCCTCGCCCTCGCCGCCAAGAGCGAGCTCGACGTCGGCGCCTCCGACGAGGCGTACCTGCGAGCGAAGATCGTGGGCGCCCGGTTCTTCGCCCTCCACCACCTGCCGCAGGCCGCCGGCCTGCTCGGCGCCGTCACCGCCGGCGCCGGCGTGCTGGACGAGGTGGACGGCGAGAGCCTGGCCAGCGTCTGACGTGACCACTGCGGAGCCGGCCGGATCGACCGCGGCGTCGGTCCGGCCGCGCCCCCGGTAGCCTGCGCCGCCGATGCTCGACCACGTCTTCACCGACGCCATCGGGGCGCTCCGCGACGCGTTGGAGAAGGCCCTCCTGGAACGCCAGGCGTTCGAGGAGCGCTTCCAGTCCGACGTGCTGCTCGGCGACCTCACCTGGGAGACGTCCTACGGGCTCCCGGGAGAGGGCCTGCCGCCGCGGGTGCGGGCCGACCTGACGCTCGAGTGGCCCACCTGGTCCCAGGCCGCGTACCGGTCCTGGTACATCGAGGAGGAGCTGCCGGAGCTCCCTCGCATCGACATCGAGGTGGTGCTGCGCATCCAGCGGCTGGTCAGCGCGCCCGATCCGAGGCGAGTGCTGGACGCGCTGCCCCCCGAGAGCCCCGCGATCGGCGGCGAGCGGCTGCACCGGTCCGGTCCCACGGTCGAGGCCGTCTCCAACGACGACCTGACCGAGACCGAGCACGCCATCGAGATCAGCTACGAGGGCAGCTACGAGCTGGACGAGGCCACGCTGGCCGACGGCTCCACGCTGGACGACCACTTCAGCGCCATGGGGGGCTGGATCAGCTCGACGCTCGTGCGGCTGGGTGACCTCAACTTCGAGTTCCTCCCCCCGCTCGAGAAGGACGACGACTGACCCCCTCCGCCAGGATATGGGGGTCGCGCCCGGACAAGGATCGTCCGGATCCACACACAGATCCGAGGGGGACCATGTCCGACGTGCTGAAGGTCGAGATCGCCGAGGCCTCTGCGGTCGTCACGCTCGACCGGCCCCACGCCCGCAACGCGCTGAACGCCGAGCTGCGCCGCACGCTCCACGAGGCCATGCGCGCCCTCGACGAGGACGCCCGGGTGCACGCGATCGTGCTCACCGGCGCGGACCCGGCCTTCTGCGCCGGGCTCGACCTCAAGGAGCTGGCGAACGAGCCCGGCAAGCTCGCCGGCGGGTTCGACGACGCCGCCGACCTGCGCCGGCCGTTCCCCACGATGTCCACGCCCGTGATCGGTGCGATCAACGGCGTGGCCATCACCGGTGGCTTCGAGCTGGCGCTGGCGTGCGACTTCCTGGTCGCCTCCGAGCACGCCCGCTTCGCCGACACCCACGCCCGGGTCGGGATCATGCCGGGCTGGGGCCTGACCGTGCTGCTCCCCCAGGCCGTCGGCGTCCGGCGGGCCCGCGAGCTGTCGGCCACCGGCAACTTCCTGGACGCGGCCACCGCCTACGACTGGGGCCTGGTCAACCACGTCGTCCCGCACCACGAGCTGCTGCCCACGGCCCGGCGTCTGGCGGCCGACATCGTCGGCAACGACCCTGACGGCGTGCGCCAGATCCTCGCCACCTACGCCGAAGGTTCGCTGCTCACCGCCGGTGACGCGCTCGACCTGGAGCAGCGCGCCAGCCGTGAGTGGATGTCGCGAGGCGGCGGCACCGACCTGGAGGCCCGCCGGCAGGCCGTCACCGAACGGGGTCGTACCCAGCTCTGAGGGTTCCGCCGCGAGCGGCGATCACCCGGCCGGTCAGCGAGGCATCGGATCGTCGGCGCCGGACTCGTCGTCGGACGGGCCAGGCCGGTCGCCGGTGATGCCGTTCCTCTCCTGGCCGGCCGCAGCGCCGAGCGGCGGACCCGCCCGCCGGAGTGCACCCAGCTGGCCCCACGACGGCGCCCCGACCACCCACGTCCCGGCCACCCGGTCGTGCCAGCCCTGGTGCTCGTCGTCCTGCGCGATCGACACCAGCAGCGCGATCGGCCACCCCACGTAGGCGAGCCAGCTCAGGAGCGCGAGCACCGTCCATGCCGGCTCGTCACCCGCCCGCACTCCCGCCAGGTACAGCGCCCAGCTCATCACGGTCAGCACGATCACCGGCCCGTACGCGACCAGCACACGCACCGTCGCCCGCCGGAGCCCTGGTGGTTCGCCGTGCTCGTCGACGACCTGCAGCTTCACGAGCAGCTGACCGAGATCCCGGCCGAACCAACCCGTGAGGACCACGCACACCAGCAGGTAGCCGACGAACTGGAGGGTCCGCCCCACGTCGGGCACCGCGCTCACCAGCGGCGCCAGCGCCAGCGACACGAGGCAGCCCAGCAGGATCGTGTTCAGGACCTGGGCCCACGCCCGCCGGAGCGTCCCGGCCAGCACGCGGATGGAACCGGGACCGTCGCCGAGCACGACCGCACCCGCGTCGGGCTGGTCCCGCACCAGCGAGGGGTCGTCGTCCACGAATCCGGTGAACGCCGGGTCGCCGTCGTCCCGGGCGGCGGCCTCGATCAGCTCCTCGGCACGGGCCGCGACCGCTGTCGGCACGGTCCGCACGCCGAGACCGACCATGAACGGGATCCCCGCCGAGGTCAGCAGGAGGTCCAGCTGGTGCAGCTGCGGCGGTTCCAGGTCACCGACGTACAGATCGGTCGTCCCGTGATCGGGCGGGTTCACGGTCGGTCCAGGCCGGTTCTCATGCTCGAAAAGCGACAAGGGATGTCGCTGTGCAGCCCTATATCGAGTCGGGGCGGGGCGGGATCTGCTCGAACTCGGGGTCCCGCTTGTCGGCCTTGGCGCCGAACTCCTCCATCATGTCGCCGGGCTGGAACATGCCCGACTGCCACCCCGCCATGTACTTCAGGCTGTCGGCCACCGTGTGGTCCCGCGTGAAGTTGATCATCTCCTTGGTGCCCCAGATCGCGAGCGGCGACTTGGTGGCGATCCGGGCCGCGATCTCGAGCGTGCCCGCGACGAGCGACTCGTGGTCATCGAACACCTGGTTCACCAGCCCGCACTCGTAGGCCCGCTGCGCCGGCATGCGGTCGCCGGTGTAGGCGAGCTCACGGGCGATGCCCTCGGGGATGATCTTGGGCAGGCGCTGCAGCGTGCCCACGTCCGCGGTCATGCCGATGTTGATCTCCTGCACGCAGAAGAACGCGTCGGCCGAGCAGTACCGCATGTCGGCGGCGGAGACCATGTCCACCGCCCCGCCGATGCAGCCGCCCTGGATGGCGGTCAGCACGGGCATGCGCGCCTCCTCCAGCGCGGTGAACGAGCCCTGCAGCTGCTGGACCATCATCCAGAGGTAGGCGCGCTTGCGACCGTCCTCCTTGACCCCCGGCGACCCGCCGATGCCGGCGCCGCCCGTGAACACCGACAGGTCCATGCCGGCGCAGAAGTGCTTGCCGGTCGACGAGATCACGATCGCCCGGGCGGAACCCGCGGCGTCGATCTCGCGCACGATCTGCGGCAGCTCGGTCCAGAACGCCGGGACCATCGTGTTGTAGGCGTCGGGCCGCTTCAGCTGGAGGTGGGCGACCTGTTCGGAGATGGAGACGTCGAAGCACTCGTACACGCCCGCGACGGTACCCGTCGGTCCGCCGCGGGGTCGGCTCGGTAGGGTGCGGCCGGTTCCGCCCCCCGCCGATCGACCCCCACGGAGCGCCTCGTGCCCACCGACGACCCGTACCGCCTGCCCCGCACCGTCCTGCCGTCGCGCTACGACCTGGAGCTGGTGGTCGATCCCGACCGTCCGACGTTCTCCGGCACCGTCGCGATCGACGTCGAGGTCGTCGAGCCCACCGACCGCATCGTCCTGAACTCGCTGGACCTCACGCTCGGGACGGTCACGGTCACGCCCCGGGGCGGCTCGCCGCAGGAGCCCGAGGCCGTGCTGGACGTGGAGCACGAGCGGGTGGCGTTGCAGCTCGACCACGCCCTGCCCGCCGGGCCGGCCCGGATCGAGGCGGACTTCGTCGGCCCGTACTGCGAGGCGCTCGTCGGCCTCTACCGGTCCACGTTCACCGTCGACGGCAGCGAGCGCCACCTGGCGGTCACCCAGTTCGAGTCCACCTACGCCCGGCGCGCCTTCCCGTGCTTCGACGAGCCCGACATGAAGGCGGTGTTCGCCGTCTCGCTCGTGGTGCCCGACGGCATGCTCGCCGTCTCCAACGCGTCCGAGATCGGCCGCGACGACCTCGGCGACGGCACGGTCCGGGTCCGCTTCGCGGACACGATGGTGATGTCGACCTACCTGGTCGCCGCCGTGGTCGGTCCGCTCGAGGTGACCGAGCCGCGCATGGTGGAGGGCATGGACGCCACCATCCCCCTGCGCGTCGTCTACCCGCCCGGGTCCGGGCCGCTCACTGCGTTCGCGCTGGACGTGGCCGACGCCGGCATCCGCTTCCTCGAGCGCTACTACGACCTGCCGTACCCGGGCGACAAGGTCGACCTGGTCGCGGTCCCCGACTTCGCGTTCGGCGCCATGGAGAACCTCGGCTGCATCACCTTCCGCGAGGTGGCGCTGCTCGTCGACCCGGACGACTCGACGCAGCCCGAGCTGCAGCGAGTGGCCGACGTGATCAACCACGAGCTGGCCCACATGTGGTTCGGCGACCTGGTCACGATGGGCTGGTGGAACGGCATCTGGTTGAACGAGGCCTTCGCCACGTTCATGGAGGTCACGGCCTCCGACGCCTTCCGTCCCGACTGGGACACGTGGACGGGCTTCGGCCTGTCCCGCGCCGCCGCGTTCGACACCGACGCGCTGAGCACCACCCGTCCGATCGAGTTCGACGTCCGGAGCCCGGCCGACGCCGAGGCGATGTTCGACATCCTCACCTACGAGAAGGGCGCCTCCGTCGTCCGCATGCTCGAGCAGTACCTCGGCGCCGAGCGGTTCCGCGACGGCATCCGCCACTACCTCCGCTCCCACGCCTACGGGAACACCGAGACGACCGACCTGTGGGACGCGATCGAGGAGGTCACCGGCGAGCCGGTGCGGCGCATCATGGACGCCTGGATCTACAAGGGCGGTCACCCGGTCGTCAGCGCCGAGGTGACCGACTCTGGCGTGGCGCTGCGCCAGGAGCCCGCCACCGCGCCCGGCGCGCAGGACGGCGCCGGCGACGGGCCCGACCCTGAGGTCGGCGAGCAGTGGCCGGTGCCGCTCGTCCTCACGGCCTCCGTCGGCGGCGACGAACGCCACGAGCGCGTGCTGCTCGAGGGTCCGACCACGGTCGACCTCGGCGGCCGGCCCAGCACGCTCCGGGTGAACACCGGCGGCGACGGCTTCTTCCGCTCCGAGCTGGGCGCCCCCATGCGGGCCGCCGAGGCCGTCGACCCCGGGACCACGCCGCTGGAGCGGTTCGTGCTGCTGGACGACGCATGGGCCGCGCTGCTCCGGGGCGACGCGACCGGTGCCGAGGTCGAGGACCTGGTGCGCCTCAGCGCGTGGCGGGAGACCGACCCGTCGGTGTGGCGCCGCATCGCCCAGGCCGTGCGCGAGCTGCGCCGGCTCCGGGGGCTCGACCGGGACGACGACCTCAACGCCGCGCTGGCGGTCGACGTGGCGAGCGCGCCGCTCGCCCACGTCGAACGACTGCTCGCCGACCTGGACGCGGACGGCCAGGAGCGCTGG
>JAEXGP010000058.1 GCA_023450775.1 Actinomycetes bacterium
TGAGGGCCCCGTTCCGGGCCGGTCAGCCGAGCGGGACGCGGTCGAGCAGTGCGGTGCGCTGTGCGTCGGCCACGGCGACGACGGCGTCGAGGTCCGCGGTCAGCAGCCGCCGGTCGCGCACGACCGCCCGTCCGCCGACGAACACGTCGCGGACGTCGCTCGCCCGGGCGCCGTAGACCAGTCGCACCTCGGGCGCCGAGCCGGGACCGGGCCGCACGTGCGGCCCGGAGGGGTCGACCACGACCAGGTCGGCGAGCTTGCCGACCTCGATCGAGCCGACGTCGTCCTGCAGGCCGAGGGCCCGTGCACCTCCCATCGTCGCCATCTCGAGCACCGTGCCCGCCGGCATGGACCGCGGGCCGCAGCGCGGCTTGTGCACGAGCGCGGCCAGGCGCATCTCCTCGAACTGGTCGAGGCGGTTGTTGCACGCCGCGCCGTCCGCCCCGAGCGCCACGTTGACGCCGTCGGCGAGGAGCTCGGGGATCTGCGCGATGCCCGAGGCGAGCTTGAGGTTGGCCGAGGGGCAGTGGCACACGTGCGGACCGTGGCGACGGACGAGCTCACGCTCCTGCTCGTCCAGCCACACGCAGTGCGCCATGACCAGGCGGTCGTTGAGGGCGCCCCACGAGTGCAGGGCGACCACGTCACGGCCTTCATCGGTGGCCTCGAAGCGCTGGGCCTGGTCGTGGTTCTCGTCCACGTGGGTGTGCAGTCGCAGGTCGACCTCGTCGGCCAGCTCGACGCAGCGCCGCCACATCTCGGGTGTGGCGTTGCGCGGACCCCGGGGCGACAGCGCTGCCCGGACACGGCCGTCGCCCGCACCGTGCCATCGCTCGATCAGCGCGACCTGGTCGTCCCAGGCGTCGTCGGTGGACTCGCCGACCATCTCCGTCCCGGGCTCCCAGCGGTCCATGAGCGCCTTGCCGATCGTCGCACGGATCCCCAAGCGCTCGGCCGCCGCGTACGACTCGGCCGTGTGGGCGATCGACTCCATGGAGAGGACCGACGTCGTGCCGCCGAGCAGGAGCTCCGCGATGCCCAGCTCGCAGCTCGCCCGCATGGACGCCGCGTCGTGGCCGCGCTCGAGCGGCCAGACGCGCTCCCGCAGCCAGTCGATGACGTCCTGGTCGTCCGCGAGGCCGCGGAACAGGGTCTGGCACAGGTGGACGTGCGCCTGCACGAAGCCGGGCACGACGATGCAGCCCGTGGCGTCCACCTGCTCCTCGGCACCGTCGCCCTCGCCCGGCCCCACCGCCACGATGCGGCCGCCGTCGACGACGACGTCACCCTCGATCGTGGCCTCGGCCGTGGTGCGGTCGGGGGCGACGGTCAGGATCGTCGCCCCGCGGATCGCCAGCTCGCTCATCAGCGCTCCTCCGGCCCGATCGGTTGTGGGCCGCAGTCTCCCATCGCCGGCGAGGCTGCCGTGACGCCCGTCCGGTCCGAGCGCGATCAGGGGAGCTGCCAGCCGTCGCCGGCGGCGCGTCGCCACTCGCGCGTGTCGGCTGCGATCGCTGCGGCCTCGGCGAGGACGACGTCGCGCGCGATCGCGGCCGACGCGCTCATCGTGCGTGACCGCAGCACGTGCACGCCGTCGTGGGTGGCCTGGCCCCGGCCCGCGATGCGGAAGGCCAGGCCCCGGGCGGGGCACTCCTGGCGGGCCAGGGAGACCGGCACCAGCGTGACGCTCCGCTGGTCCTGCACGACCTCCAGGCAGGCAGCCGTGGACTCGACCTCGTAGAACGGCATGCGGGCCGGGCCGGTGCCCGCATCGAACGACCGGGCCAGCACACGCCGGCCGATCGGAGCGGGCGGCGGCAGCACGAACGGGTGGCGGGCGACCTGGGCGGGCGTGGGATCGGTGCCGACGAGCGGATGGTCCACCCCGACCACGGCGGCCAACGGCTCGGCCGGGAGCGCGGCCACCTCGATCTCGGACGCGGCGGGAGAGCCCTCCGCCTTGCTCGTGTCGCACACGACGAAGTCGAGCTCGCGCCGGACCAGGGCGGCGAGCAGGTCCGACGCCGCACCGCCCGCCACCGTCACCTGCAGACCGGGCCGCTCCGACGACAGCGCCCGCACCACCCTGGTCATCAGCGGCTGCGCCGGGTAGGGACCCGTGCCGATCGCGACCGCGCCGCCCTCGCCGTCGCGCAGCAGACGGGCGGTCTCGAGCAGCTCGCGCGACGACGCCAGGGCGTCGACGGCGTGGGCGATGAGCGCCTCGGCGGCGTCGGTGGGCTCGACGGCGTGGCTGGAGCGGTCGAACAGCGGCTGGCCGAGTTCCTCCTCCAGCGACTGGATGCTGCGGCTCAGCGCGGACTGGCTCAGGTACTGCTCCTGCGCGGCACGCGTGAAGCTCCGGAGTCGGTACACGGCTTCGAAGTGCTCGAGCTGGCGCAGCTGCACGGCGGTCGTCCCTGCCTCGCGGTCGAGTCGGCGGTCATGCATGCAATGCAATTCAGCATGCAGTTCCATGAGCATACGGTCTGGCCTGATGTCGCACCCTGCCACCCCGACGGTCGCCGGCTCGCTGGACCTCCGCGACCGGACCGCCGCGTTCGCCCGACTGGAGCACGGCGAGTTCGACGTGGTCGTGATCGGCGCGGGCATCACCGGCGCCGGCGTGGCGCGCGACGCCGCGCTCCGGGGCCTGCGGGTGGCGCTCGTCGAGGGCCGCGACGTCGCGTCCGGCACCTCGAGCCGCAGCTCCAAGATGATCCACGGCGGCCTGCGCTACCTGGCCCAGGGCGACGTCGGCCTGGTCCGGGAGGCCGCCACTGAGCGGCAGGTGCTGCGCCTGATCGCTCCGCACCTCACGCGCATCTCCCCCTTCGTGATGCCCGGCAGCCGCCGCTCGACCGCCACGGTCCGGGCCGGGCTCGTGGCGTTCGAACGCCTCGGCAAGGTCCCCCGGGCCGAGCGCCACCGGACGCTCGACGGCGGCGAGCTGCTGGAGCTCGAGCCGACCCTCGCCGCGGACACGTTCCCGTCGGGCGTCGTGTACCCCGAGTTCCTCACCAACGACGCCCGGCTCACGCTGGCCAACGTGCGGTCCGCGGTCGCCGCCGGCGCCACCGTGCTCACCCACGCGCCCGCCACGCGCATCCACGTGGGTTCCAACGGCAGGGCGAACGCCGTCGAGGTGACCGGCGGGCTGCCCGGCGAGGAGCTGCAGGCGGTGGCGCGCACGCGCATGGTCGTCAACGCGGCCGGCCCGTGGGTCGACGCGGTGCGGGCGCTCGAGGAGCCCGCCTGCCCCGGTCGGCTCGCGCTGACCAAGGGCATCCACGTGGTCGTGCCCCACGAGCGGCTGCCGGTCCGCGACACCGTGATCACGCTCGGCCACGACAAGCGCCCTGTGTTCGCCGTCCGCTCCGGTCCGGTCACCTACCTGGGCACCACGGACACCTTCTACGCCGAGCCCGACGAGTGGCCCCGCATCGACGCCACCGACGTCGAGTACCTGTTCGACGCCATGGAACGCACCTTCGACGGCCCGCGGCTCGAGCGGTCCGACGTCGTCAGCATGTGGGCCGGGGTCCGGCCCCTCATCGCCCCCGAGGGCGGCGCGGACAGCGGCGCCACGCCGTCCGAGCTGTCCCGCAAGGACGAGACCTGGGTCGGCCCGGCCGGGGTGGTGTCGGTCGCCGGCGGCAAGCTCACGGCGTACCGCACGATGGCCGAGCGCATCGTCGACGGACTGGTCGCCGAGCTCGGCACCGGTGCCACCCGCTGCCGCACCGCGGACGTCTCGCTGGTGGGCGGCGACGTGGAGGTGGAGGACCTGGTGGCCGAGCTGGTCGCTGCCGACGGCGGCCCCGACGACGCGCCCTCGGCGCGCCGACTGGTCGAGCTGTGGGGGTCGGAGGCCGAGCTGATCGCGGCCGACGGCGGCGACGTCGCAGCGGAGGTCCGACACGCCGTCCTGCACGAGGGCGCGCTCCGCCTGGAGGACCACTGGATCCGGCGCAGCGCACGGGCGTGGTTCACCCTCGACCCGATCGGCGACGACCTGGACCGGGCCGGTGCCACCATGGCGGAGCTCCTCGGCTGGTCGCCCGGACGACTGGCCGACGAGGTGGCGGCATGCCGTCGCATCCACACGCAGTCGCTCGCGTGCCTGCACGACGACGTCGTCGAGGCCCGTCCCGCCTGATCGTCACCACCGACCCGGGGACGGCGCCGCGCCACCCCGGACCACCTCGGACCACCGCACCCCGGACCACCTCGCCCCGCCGCACCCCGAGACCGCACCGACCAGCACCAGACAGGACCACCGCACATGCTCGACGCCACCATCGACACGCTCCGCGACCTGCTCGGACCCGACGTGGTCCGCACGGATCCGGAGCTCCTGGCCGTGCGCCGGCACGACTACTGGGCGGCCGCCCACCTGCGCGAGTGGCGCGGCGAGGCCATGGGCGAGCCCGGTTGCGTGGTCCAGCCCCGCGGCACCGAGCAGGTGCAGGAGCTGCTCCGGTTCGCGTCGTCGAACGGCGTCGCGGTCGTGCCGTACGGCCTGGGGTCCGGCGTGTGCGGCGGGGTGCTGCCCGACGCGGAGGTGGTGCTGCTCGACCTGTCCACCATGGACCGCACGCGCGAGATCGACGAGCACGACCTGCTCGCCACGTTCGACGCCGGCAAGAACGGGCTCGAGGCCGAGGAGGAGGTGGCCGCCCACGGCCTGACGATCGGCCACTGGCCGCAGTCGATCGCCGTGAGCAGCGTCGGCGGGTGGGTGTCCACCCGGGCCTCGGGGCAGTTCTCGACGGCCTACGGCAACATCGAGGACATCGTCTACTCCATCGAGGCCGTGCTGCCGGACGGTGAGCTGGTCCACCTGGGCAAGGCCCCGCGCGCCGCCGCCGGTCCCGACCTCCGCCACGTGGTGATGGGCGCCGAGGGGACCATGGGCGTGGTCACCGGCGTGACGTTCTCGCTGCGCCGTGCGCCCCAGTCTCGTCGCTTCACGGCGTTCCACTCCCCCGACATGGCGACCGGCGTCGAGGCGCAGCGGCGGATCGTCCACGCCGACTGGCGGCCCCCGGTCATGCGCCTCTACGACGGCGCAGAGGTCCATCGGAACTTCCCCGACCACACCTCGGGCGACTCGGGTGCGCTGCTGATGCTGCACGAGGGTCCAACTGGTCGGGTCGAGGCCGAGGTCGCGGACGTCACCCGCATCGCCACCGAGGCCGGGCTGGTCCCGACCACCGGTGCGCTCACCGAGGAGTGGCTCGGCAAGCGCAACCACGTGCCGACCTGGTCGGACTTCTTCGAGCGCGGCGCGGTCGTCGACACGATCGAGATCTCGGCGCCGTGGTCGCGGATCGTCGGCGTGTACGACGCGGTGGTGGCGTCGCTGAACGAGGTCGACGGGATCGTGAACGCGTCGGCGCACAGCTCGCACGTGTACCGCTCCGGCATCAACCTCTACTTCTCGTTCGCCGTGCTCGCGGAGCCCGAGGACATGGAGGCCAGGTACTTCGAGTGCTGGCACCGGACGATGGAGGCGACCGCGGCCAACGGCGGCGGGATCGCCCATCACCACGGCTCGGGACGGCTGCGAGTCCCCTACCTGCACCACGACCTGGGTGCCGGCGGCGTGAAGCTGCTGCGCACGCTCAAGTCCGCGGTCGACCCGTCCGGGATCATGAACCCCGGCAACCTCATCCCGCCGCCGGTGGACGCCTGACGCGCGCGTTCTGTTCCACCTTTCCGACGCTGCAGCGTCGACGAGGTGGAACGAAACGCGTGACGGGGTCCGTCAGGCGAGCAGAGCGGTGATGGCCGTCCGCCAGTGCGCCTCGACCGACCGCCGGGGCGTCCCGCGGACGGCCACGAGCAGGTCCCAGGCCTCGAAGCTGGCGACGGCGTCGACCGTGGCGGCGAGCGACCGCGCCTCGGCCCGGGAGCGCCCGGCGAGCTCCGCCTGGAACACCTGCCGCGCCTGCGTGAGCCATCCGGCACGGGCCCGGTCCAGCGCGGCGGCCACATCCCGGTGGTCGACGGCGCGGGCCCTGGCCATGCGGCCGACCCCGGCCACGGTCTCGTAGACGTCGATCCGCCCGGCGACGAACCGGTGCACCCGCTCGTCCCGCGGAAGGTCCTCGGGGGCGTCGATCCGCGCGAGCCGGCGCACGCGGGCGATCTGCTCCTCGAACGCCGCCCGGTAGAGCTCGTCCAGCCCGCGGAAGTAGCGGAAGAGCGAGGCGGTCGACACGCCGGCCCTGCTGGACACGACGTCGGCCGACGGCTGCAGCTCGCCCTGGTCGAACAGCTCGAGCACCGCGTCGATGGCCGCCGCCCTGCCGCGCGACCGCCGTGCCGTGCGTCCGTCGACCGCCGGAGCGCCGCCGTCGGGGTGCTGGACGGCAACCGCGGGTTCTGAGAGCATGACTCTCACATTAGGGGCACCTCCTTCGTTCCGTCCCGTTCCCGACCCGATGGCCCCAGGGCCCCTGGGCGCGGACGGGACGGAGCGGCGTCGCCGCACCGGCGAGGGAGGCACGTCGGACGAGGGGGTCGGATGCGCACGGAACGGTTCGAGGGGACGATCGGGCGGACGCTGGCCGAGTCCACTCCCCACTTCGAGTCGCCGCCCGACCCCGGCCCCGACGCCCCCGACGTGCTGGTCATCCTCCTGGACGACACCGGCTTCGCCCAGCTCGGGTGCTTCGGCTCCGACATCGACACGCCCCATATCGACGCCCTGGCCGCGGACGGCGTGCAGTTCACCAACTTCCACGTCACGCCGCTCTGCTCGCCGACCCGGGCCGCGCTGCTCACCGGTCGCAGCCACCACGTGGCCGGCATGCGCGGGCTGTCCAACTTCCGGACCGGCTTCCCGCACATGCTCGGCCACGTCTCCAACAGGACCGCGACGATCGCCGAGGTGCTCTCGGACCAGGGCTACGCCACGTTCGCCGTCGGCAAATGGCACCTGGCGCCCATGGAGGAGTGCTCCGCCGCCGGCCCGTTCGACCAGTGGCCGCTCGGCCGGGGCTTCGACCGCTTCTACGGCTTCCTCGACGGCGAGACCGACCAGTTCCACCCGTCGCTCACCGTCGACAACCACCACATCGACCCGCCGGCCGGCCCCGAGGACGGCTACCACCTGACCGAGGACCTGGTCGATCGGGCGCTCGAGATGATCACGGCGAGCACGAACGTCCGCCCCGACCGGCCGATCTTCACCTGGTTCGCACCCGGCGCCACCCACGCGCCGCACCAGGCGCCGCCCGAGTACCTGGCCAAGTACCGCGGTCGCTTCGACGAGGGCTGGGACGTGGTGCGCGCCCGCTGGTTCGACCGGCAGAAGGCACTCGGCGTCGTCCCGGCCCACACCGAGCTCTCACCACGCAACCCCGGTGTGGCCGCGTGGGACGAGCTCCCCGACACCGAGCGCCGGCTGGCCGCCCGCCTGCAGGAGGCCTTCGCCGCCTTCCTGGACCACACCGACGACCAGATCGGGCGCCTGCTCGACGGGCTGCGCGACCTGGGCCGCCTGGACAACACGATCGTCCTGCTGATGGCCGACAACGGCGCCAGCCAGGAGGGCGGGCCCTACGGCGTCATGCACGAGATGAAGTTCTTCAACGGGATCCTCGAGACGCCCGACCAGGCCATCGACCGGCTCGACGACATCGGCGGCCCGCACAGCCACACCAACTACCCGTGGGGCTGGGCCCAGTGCGGCAACTCGCCGTTCCGCTGGTACAAGCAGAACACCCACGAGGGCGGCGTCCACGTGCCGCTGATCGTGCGCTGGCCGGCGGGCCTGGGCGACCAGCGCGGCACCATGCGCCACCAGTTCGCGCACGCGTCCGACGTCGCGCCCACGATCTACGAGCTGGTCGGCGCCACCGCACCGGCCACGTACCGGGGCGTGGACCAGCGCCCGATCACCGGTCGGTCCTTCGCCGGAGTGCTGCGCGACGCCGGGGCGCCCCCGGCCAACACGGTCCAGTACTTCGAGATGGCCGGCAGCCGGGCCATCGTGCGCGGACGGCACAAGGCCGTGTGCAAGCACCAGAAGGGCGCGGACTACGACACCGAGCCCTGGGAGCTCTACGACCTCGTCGACGACCCGTCCGAGTGCCACGACCTGGCCGGCGAGCAGCCCGAGCTGCTCGCGGAGCTCATCGAGCTCTGGTGGCAGGAGGCGGAGGCCAACGACGTGCCGCCGCTCGACGACCGCCTGATCGAGCTGTTCGGCACCCGGTTCCGGCCGCTGTCGCCGCACCCCGAGAACCGCCGCTACCGCTACCGGCCCTCGCCGTGGCCCATGCCTGCGCAGGCCGGCGCCACGATCGGCGGCCGCGACTTCGACCTGACGGCCCGCATCACCCGCGGCGAGGGCGACGAGGGCGTGCTGTTCGCCACGGGCACCGAGAACTCCGGCATGTCGGTGTTCGTGCAGGGCGACCGCTGGGTCCTGGACTACAACGCGTTCGACGACCACACGATCGTGGAGTCCGACGTGGAGGTCCCCGTCGGCGACAGCGAGCTCACGCTCAAGGTGCGCCGCGGCGAGGGGACCACCGGCACGGTGGCCCTCGAAGTGGACGGCGTGGCGTGCGGGAGCGCCGAGCTGCCGCTGCTCATGCGCATCATGAGCTCCGTCGGCGCGAGCATCGGCCACGACCACGGTTCGCCGGTCTCGCAGCGCTACACCGGTCCGTTCCGCTTCACCGGCACGCTGCACGAGCTCGTCATCCAGGTGAGCCCCGACCGCTACGCCGACGTCGACGCCGCCGAGGCGGCCGCCGGCCTGTCCCGGCAGTAGCCCGACCCAGACCCCGAGAGAGGACATCGCACCATGGAGACCGTCCGCACGCCCGACGAGCGCTTCGCCGACCTGCCCGAGTTCCCGTTCGAGCCGCACTACGCCCAGGTCCCCACGCTCGACCCCGCCGACGGCGACGGCGCGACCCTGCGGGTGGCGTACCTGGACGAGGGACCGAGGGACGCATCGCCGGTCCTGCTGATGCACGGCGAGCCGTCGTGGTCGTTCCTGTACCGGCACATGATCCCTGTGCTCGTGCAGCGCGGGCACCGCGTGGTCGCGCCCGACCTCGTGGGCTTCGGGCGCAGCGACAAGCCCACCTCGACGTCGGACTACACGTACGCCCGCCACGTCGCGTGGATGGAGGACCTGCTCGTCCGCCAGCTCGACCTGCGCGACGTGACGTTCTTCGGTCAGGACTGGGGCGGGCTCGTGGGCCTGCGCGTGGTCGCCGCGCACCCCGAGCGGTTCGCCCGCCTGGTGGTCGGCAACACCGGGCTGCCCGAGGGCACCGGACGCGTGTCGGAGGCGTTCCTGAACTGGCAGCGGTTCTCCCAGGAGACCGAGGTCTTCCCCGTGGGGGCCATCATCAACGGCGGGACGGTCACCGACCTGGCCCCCGAGGTGGTGGCGGCCTACGACGCGCCCTTCCCCGACGACACGTTCCTGGCCGGCGCCCGCATCTTCCCCACGCTCGTCCCCACCACGCCCGACGACCCGGGCGGCCTGGACAACGCGGCGGCGTGGAAGGTGCTCGAGCGCTTCGACCGACCGGTGCTGTGCGCGTTCAGCGACCAGGACCCGATCACCAAGGGCGGCGACAAGCCCTTCCGCGAGCGGATCCCCGGCGCGCAGGGCCAGCCCCACACGACCATCGAGGGCGGCGGCCACTTCCTCCAGGAGGACAAGGGCCCCGAGCTCGCCACCGTGATCGACACGTTCATCTCCGCCACCCGGTGACGGTCGGGCGCCCGCCCGAACCATCTCCCGAGCAGCCCGCACCAGCGCCCGGACCTGCCCGAACCAGCGCCCGGATCCCCCGCGCGCACCCGCCGGTTCTCGGGGACCCGCCGTTACGCTCGGGCCATGGCGCACGCCCCGGTCAACGTCCTCGCCACCACCTCACGCATGCCGTTCGCGGTGGACGAGATCCACAAGCTCGGCGAGACCGGCAACGTCGTGACCGCGTCGGACACGTTCGACGCCGCACCCGGGAGCCACTCCCGCGGCGCGGCCGACCACATCGTCGCCGCCGCGCCCACCCAGCAGACCGAGCAGTTCATCGCGGACGTCGTCGCCGCGATCGCCGAGCACGACATCCAGCTCGTGCTGCCGATGTTCGAGGAGGTCTTCTACCTCGCCGCGCACCGCGACCGGCTCGAGGCGACCGGCGCCACGCTGTTCTTCCCCGACTTCGACACGCTGGCCCGCGTCCACGACAAGGTCTCGTTCGCACAGCTGTGCCGGGACCTCGGGCTGCCGGTGGCGGAGTCGATCACGGCCACCGACGACACCGAGCTGAAGGAGGCGATCGGGCACTGGGACCACTGGTTCGCCCGTGCCGCGTTCGGCCGCGGCGGCCTGGACATCCTGACCAACTCCGGGCCGCTCGCGAACGAGTCGAGCCCCGACGACGTCCATCCCACCCCCGACGACCCGTGGCTCGTCCAGGAGTACCTGAAGGGCGTGGACCGCTGCAGCTGGAGCGTGGTGCGCGACGGCCGCGTCGTCCTGCACTCCACCTACGAGCACCCGCTCGAGATCGACGACCGCGGCGGCATCGTGTTCGAGTCCGTCGACGCACCCGAGACGCTCGACGCAGCGCAGCGCATCGTCGCCGAGCTCGGCTGGAACGGCCAGATCAGCTTCGACTACCTGAAGACCGACGACGGCACCCATCACATGGTCGAGTGCAACCCGCGCCCGACCGCCGGGTGCACGGTGGCGACCGCCGAGGAGCTCGACGCCGCGCTGTTCGGTCCGGTCCCCGACGAGCCGGTCGTGGTCCCCGCCGGCCGCAAGAAGATGATCAAGGAGGCCGTGCTGCGGGACATGATCCTGCACCTGCGGCGGGCCAGGGCCGACGCCGAGGCCGCCAAGGGGGCCACCGGCGTCTACAGCCAGTCCCACGACCACCTGCCGCTGCTCTACACCGTCCTGTCGCTCCAGCACGTCCGCCAGTACCGCCACGCGCTCGGCCTGGACAAGGCCTCCCGGGAGGACCTGGTCGCCGCGCAGTTCTTCGACGTGCAGTGGGACGGCACGGCCATCTCCTGACCGTCCACGCCCGCCATGGCCCTCGCCATCGTCCTCTCCCTCGTCGCCGCACTGCTGTTCGCGGTCGCGTCCGTGCTGCAGCAGCGGGGCACGACGACGATCAGCGACGACGACGCGCTCGGCGCCGGCATGCTGGCGTCGCTCGTGCGACGGCCGGTGTGGGTGGCGGGCATCGTCGCCGACATCGCCGGCTTCGGCGTGCAGGCGTGGGCGCTGGCCGTCGGCACCCTGCTCTTGGTGCAGCCGCTCCTCGTCACCACGCTGCTGTTCGCGCTGCCGCTCGCGGCATGGGCCGACAAGCGCCGGCTCACCGGTGAGGAGTGGGCCTGGGCGGGCGTCCTGATCGTGTCGCTCGCGCTGTTCGTCATCCTCGGCGAGCCGACGGCGGGGCTCGACCGCCCGCCGTTCCCGTCGTGGCTCCCGGCGCTGATCATCTGCACCCCGCTGGTGGCGGCGTGCGTGTGGTCGGCCGGCTCGCTGCCGCACGGCACCAAGCGCTCGCTCGTCCTGGCGGTCGCGGCCGGCGTGCTGCTCGGCCTGTCGGCGCCGCTCACCAAGTCGGGCATCGACGGCTTCGGCGAGGGCATCGTCGCCGGCCTCACCACGTGGGAGCTGTGGGGCATGGCCCTGACCGCGAGCCTGGGGACGTTCTGGCAGCAGTCGAGCTACCAGGCCGGCGACGTGCAGACGAGCCTGCCGACCGTGACCGTGCTGAAGCCCGTGGTCGCCATGGCGCTCGGTCTGACCGCGTACCAGGAGCACCTGAAGATCGAGGGCGCCCAGGACGCCCTGCTGATCGCAGCGCTGGTCGGCATGGTGCTGGCGACGATCAAGCTGGGCCGGCTGGCCGCCCCCGCCGTCGAAGGCACTCCGGGCACCGGTTCTGTCGTGCAGGATCCTTCCGGTTCCGCGCAACAAATGGCGCGTGGTGCCGATAAGAGGGCGTGAACTCCTCCACCAGCACCACCCAGGATCCGTCCACCGGCACGCTCGACGAGTCCGTCCTCCAGGACGTGGCGCACCTGCTGGGCCTGCCCGAGTTCGACGCCGCCAGGATCGACCCCGGCACGCTCGCCACGCTCACGAGCAAGCGGAACAGCCCCGAGGAGACCGCGACCCGCCTGCGTCGCTACCTCCAGCACCTGCTCGAGCACCCGGTCAGCCACGTGCCGGACCGCAGCGAGCTCTGGCGGACCATGCTCGAGCACTGCGACCGGCTCACGCCGCTGCAGGCCTACACCATGCGCAACCTGATGGGCGCCGCGTCGAACATGGGCTACGACCCCATGCCGGCCGAGGTGCACCTGGAGTTCCCCCGCGACGACCAGGTCGACCTCGGCGCCCAGTGCGGCTGGCACTTCCTCGTCGGCAGCCTCTGGGACGCCGAGGGCAACGAGTACGGCATCGAGTTCATGCTCTTCGAGCAGGCGATGTACCCGCCGGAGTTCGCCAAGGAGCTCGGCCTGTCGCCGCTCGACAACCTGGCCGTCGAGGTCCAGTTCGCGGTCAGCACGCGGGGCGACCGGCATCACCAGGCCGAGCCGCTGGTCACGCTCGGCACGAGCGGTCTGATCCGCACCAACGCCTCGCCGTTCGCATTCAGCGTGGGCGCCAACTCGTTCGAGTCCGCCGGCCGCGACGGCCTGCTGCCCATGCGGGTCCGGGCCACCGGCGTGGACCTGGGCGGCGACACGCCGCTGCACCTGGCCTGCGATCTGCAGCTCGACCACGGCAAGGGCGTGCTGGAGCAGGGCGAGCACGGCGCCATGCCGTCGGTCGCGGGCGTCGGCACCTTCTACTACTCGATCCCGGCGATCCAGCTGTCGACCGCGACGGCGGCCGACGGTGAGCCGACGAGCACGATCACGATCGACGACGAGGTCATCCCGATCGTCCGCGGCGAGCTGTGGTTCGACCACCAGTGGGGCTTCCTCGCCGGGATGCCGCAGAGCGAGGTCGTCCGGGCGTCGAACTCGATCGGCCAGCCCGACCCGGCCGGCTGGGACTGGTTCATGACCCACCTCGACGGCGACCGCCAGGTCACGATGTTCGCCGAGCACCGCGCCGAGTACGCGGCCTTCTACGGCCAGACCGGCGAGCAGCCGCCGCCCGAGATGGTCCGCCGCGTCGGCGGCACCTACATGGACCCGGCCGGCGACACGCACCTGGTGTGGGGCACCGTCCACGTGGACAAGTGGGTCAAGGTGGAGCACACCCCGCGGCCCGACCGCTATCCGGCCACCCACACGTGGCACCCGGACCACTACCGGTTCACGTTCGACGACCTGCCCGAGGACATCCGGACCTTCACGCTGACCCCGATCGTCGAGGGCGGCCAGTCGGCGTTCTTCGCCCACGGCGTCCAGATCTGCGAGGGCGCGGTCGTCGTCCGCGACGCCGACGGCAACGACATCGGCCGCGGCTTCGCCGAGGCGGTCGCGTTCGCCGACACGCTGCGCAACCAGCTGCGCCTGGCCGGCCTGCCCGACGACGACGCGATGGTCGCCCTGGCGGCCGAGCCGGTCCCGTCGCCCGAGCTCGCCGCGGCCAACGCCGCCTACGTGGCCGAGCACCAGGACGACCTGGCCGAGGTGGTCGCCCAGGCCAAGGGGCTGCAGTTCTTCATGGACCCGGACCCGACCGCCTGACGGACCCGCGCTGACCGCTCCGCCCCGCGCTGTCTGACGCCATCTGACGACCCGTGCGGTCGTCGGATGGCGTCGGCATCGCGGTGCCCGCCGGCCGGGTCGCGACCAGCGGGCGAGGAGCGCTGCGAGTTGGGGCAGGCTGTGGGGGTGCAGCACCCGTCGCAGTCCGGCCCGTCCCACGGTGGTCCCGAGCTCGAGCGCAACGTGCTGGGCGGCCCGCTCGAGGAGTGCGGGACCGAGCCGCTGACCGGCTTCTTCCGCGACGGGTGCTGTCGGACCGGTCCCGAGGACCTGGGTAGCCACACGATCTGCGCGGTCGTGTCCGCGGAGTTCCTGGAGCACCAGCGCTCGATCGGCAACGACCTGATCACGCCCGCCCCCATGTACCGGTTCCCCGGGCTGGTGCCGGGCGACCGGTGGTGCGTCACCGCCGTCAACTGGCTACGGGCACACCGCGACGGCGCCGCCGCCCCGGTCGTGCTGGCCTCCACCCACGAGCGGGTGCTCGACCTGGTGCCGCTCGACGTCCTGCGCCAGCACGCCGTCGACGTCCCCGACGACCTCGGCAGCCTCGGCGACGACCTCGCCTGACCGGCCCGCCACCCCGTTCTGTGATGCTTTTCCGGGGGCTTTCGCCCGGAACAGCATCACAGAAGGCGAGTGGGCGGCACGCGCCGGCGTGGGTCACCGGGTGATGAGCTCGGGGTGGGCGTCGGCGATCACCTCGTCGCGGTCCTCGGCCAGCACGAAGCCGGCGGCGATGGCGGCGTCGGTCGCGGCCTCGTAGGTGGCCAGGTACTCGTCGACGGACGCGTAGCGGGCGGCCAGCGCGTCGGGCGGCGCGGGCTGCCGGCGGCCGAACAGCCGGCACACGTTCGACGCGCCCGGCCCGGTCAGACCCGACAGCACCTCGACCGGGGCGTCCACGCATGGCGTCCGGACCCCGCCGAGCACGTTGCCGACGTCGTCGGTGCCGTACCGCAGGGCTGTCCGGCCGTCGGCCGGGTCGCCGTGGACGATGAGCCGGGCGGCGGTCGGCGGCCCGGCGCCCCCGGCGGTCCACTCCGCGAGGTGTGCCAGCGCGCTGCGGACGACGAAGCGCTGCTGACCGCGGTTGACCGGCTCCTCGCACCCCAGGAACGTCTCGAAGTCACCGACCAGCGAGCGGTCGGCGTGGGCCGCGCCCGCGATCTCCCAGAGCCGGAACCGCACGCCGTCGTCCTGCCGGGCCGGCAGGTAGTGCAGGTGGCCGAGCACGTCGGTCTCGGTCTCGACCACCAGCACCGGCACGTCCAGATCGTCCCGGACGGTGACCGCCGGGTCGTGGCGGCTCCGCTCCAGGTCGACGCCCCGGCCCGCCTCGCCGAGCGGCATGGCCGGTCCGCCACGGCTGTGGATGAGGAAGCCGTCGAACCGACCGGTCAGCGGCTGCACCCCGTTGGCGTACGTCGTGAGTGCGTAGGCCGACTGGGACTCGCCCACGGCGAGCACCGTGCGCACGTCCAGCCCCTCGAGCGGTCCGTCCGGGCGGTCGACCAGCGCGCTGGCCACCTGGGTGAACAGGTCGAAGCAGAACGCGTCGCCGGGGTGCTGGAGGTCGCCGTAGCGCTCCGGGTCGGCCTCCTGCAGGGCCAGCAGTCCCGCGGCACCGCCGACGTCCACCAGCGCCGGTGCGGCCACGATGCCCGCCCACTGGGCCGACACGCCGACCCAGGCGTGCCCGCGCCGGACCAGTTCGGGCGCCGTGAACCCGTAGGTGGGTGCGGCGTCGGCGCCACTGCTGACGTTGAGCCACTCCACGACGAGCGTGCCGCTGAAGTCGGCCGGCTCCGCGGGACGGCGTACGACGACCCGGGTCCGGAACGGCGCCCGGTCGCCGGGCTGCAGCGCCCAGCGCCCGTCGGGCCGGAGGCCGTCCGGTGCGGTGTACGAGACGGCTGAACCCGTACAGCGCCATTCGGACTCCACGAAGCCCGACGCCGCCAGATCGGGTGCGTCGAGCGGGCCCATCAGGTGGATGCCGGCGCCACCCGACATCGGCTCGAGCTCGGCGAGGGCGGACGGGTCAGGGCCGGCCCGGTCGGATCCAGTCGTCATCCGGACGACGCTAGGAGCCGGTTGCCATCCTCCTGCTCCTGTTCTAGACAACAAACCAGCCGGTCGGTTTCTTGACCCGCGTGCACCTGACAGCCCAGGAGGGCACCACATGGCCGTGGACGGGCCGAGGACGCAGGAGGACCGCAGCGCCGCCACGCAACGCGCGCTGCTGACGGCGACGATCGAGTGCCTGGTCGAGTACGGCTACGCCGGCACCACCACCCGGCTCGTGGCCGATCACGCCCGTGTGTCCCGGGGCGCGCAGACCCACCACTACCCCACCAAGCGCGATCTGGTGGTGGCCGCGGTCGAGCAGCTCTTCGATCAGCACGCCCGGGCCTTCACCGAGGCGTTCCGCCAGGTCCCCGTGGAGGAGCGCACGCTCGACCGGGCCGTGGAGGCCCTCTGGGAGATCGCCACCGGGCCCACGTTCGCCGCGGTGCTCGAGGTCGTCGTCGCCGCCCGGACCGACGACGAGCTGCGCAGCATCGTCCACGGGGTCGCCGCGAGCCTGGAGGAGACGATCGTCGACCTCCTGCTGTGGTTCTCGCCCGAGATCGATGACCGCGACGTCGCCCGCCGCATCGTCGAGTTCGCGTTCGCGCTGCTCCAGGGCGCGGCGGTGTCGCGGATGGAGGGCTTCGGCGACCCCGACGAGGTCATCGCCACCGTGGCGCTGCTCGCCCCGTTCGCAGCCGCCATCGCCACCGGCCCGTCGACAGCGCCAGCCCCGCCGCCCGGACCAGGAGGGACCCCGTGACCACCACCGTCAGCTCGACCGCACCACCGTCCCGCGCCCGGATCGCGCGGCGCCGACGGGGACGGTCCGCAGAGCGACCCTCCGCCGCGCGGCGGATCCCGGTCCGACGACTGCGCCACGACCACGCGGACCACGACCTGGACCGCTGGATCGTCCCCGGCGACCCGATCTTCAGCCACTTCCTGGCCACGCTGTCGGCCGTGTTCCCCAACGGCGAGGACTTCTTCGTCGACGCCGTGCGCCGCCACCGGGACGCCGTGGCGGACGACCCTGTGCTGCGGGACCAGGTCAGGGGCTTCATCGGCCAGGAGGCGGTGCACGGCCGGGAGCACCGCCGCCTCAACGAGCGGCTGGCCGCCATGGGCTACCGGACGGAGCGGGCCGACCGCACGATCGGCATCCTCTGCGACGCGATCGCCCGTGTCCCGCCGTCCACCCTGCCGATCGCCGCCACCGCCGCGGCCGAGCACTACACCGGGCTGCTCGCGGAGTCGGTGCTGTCCGACGCCGCGACGCGCACGACCCTGTTCGGGCAGGAGGCCGTCCAGCCGCTGATCGCATGGCACGCGCTGGAGGAGCTCGAGCACAAGAACGTGGCGTTCGACGTCATGGAGGCCGCCGGCGGCGGCTACGGGATCCGCGTGGCCGGCTTCGTGGTCACCTCGACCGTGCTGGCCGGCTACGTGGCGCTCGAGTGGGGACGGGCCGTCTGGGAGGACCGCCACGTGATCACCAGGGCGCACCACCGTGCCTTCCGGCGCGACCTGCGCCACCAGCGGCTCCTCAGCCCGTGGTTCGCACGGCACCTGCTCGACTACCTGCGTCCCGGTTTCCACCCCGACGACACCGACACCGACGAGCTCGTCCGGGAGTGGACGGCCCGCCTGGCCGAGGTGGCCACGCCCACCCGCCGCAGCGGCGCCGAAGCGGACGGAGCACCGGCCACGACGGCGAGTGAGGAGCCGGTCGCCGAGCGCTGAGGCCCTACGCTCGCCGGATGCAGGCGGGCGACCGATCCGAGGGCACCGGTGCGCTGTTCCCGCGCCCCCGGTCGCTGCAGCGCCTGGACCCGACCCGACGCTCGGCCACCCCGCTGCGCACCCACGCCGACCCGTCGCTCCCTCCGCAGGGGTACGTCCTCTCGGTCGACGACGAGGACGCGCTGCTCGTGCACGCCGACGACGCCGGGCGTCGGTACGGCCTCCAGACCGTCGAGCAGCTGCGCGACGCCGACGGAACGCTCCCCCACATCCGCGTCGAGGACCACCCCGACGTGACCACCCGGGGGTTCATGCTCGACGTCAGCCGGGACCGGGTGCCCACCCGCGCCACGCTCGACCGGCTGGTCGCGCTGCTCGCCCGCTGTCGCTACGACCACCTGCAGCTCTACGTCGAGCACACGTTCGCCTACGTGGAGCACGAGGACGTGTGGCGGGACGCGTCGCCGCTGACCCCCGACGACCTCCGCTGGCTCGAGGCGCGGTGCGCGGCCGACGGCATCGAGCTCGCCGCCAACCAGAACTGCTTCGGGCACATGGGCCGCTGGCTGGCGCTCGACCGCTACCGGGACCGGGCGGAGTGCCCGGACGGCGCCGAGCTGCTGCCCGGGTTCCGGTGGCCCCCGGGCGTCCTCGCGCCCACCGAGGACAACGCCCGTTTCGTCCTGGACCTCGTCCGGGAGCAGACCGCGGCGCTGCGATCGCGCACGATCAACGTGGGGTGCGACGAGACCTTCGAGCTCGGCCGCGGCGCCAGCGCCGCGCGCGTGGCGACCGAGGGCGTCGGCGCCGTCTACCTGGAGCACCTGCTGCGGATCGTCGGACCGCTGATGGACGAGGGGCGGTCGGTGCAGTTCTGGGGCGACGTCGTGGGCCACCATCCCGATCTCGCATCGCGACTCCCCGACGGCGACCTCACCGCCCTGGTGTGGAACTACGAGGCACCGGACCGACCACCGGTCGAGCTGGACCCTTTCGTGGCCCGGATCATGTCCGAGCTCGGCATCGACCTGACGTCACCGACCGACTTCGCCTCGCTCCTCGCCCCGTTCCTCGAGCGTGGCGTCACCGCCTGGGTCGTCCCGGGCACGTCGTCGTGGAACTCGCTGGTCGGGCGACTCGACAACGCGAGGGCCAACCTCCTCGACGCCGCGACCGCGGCCCGGGATGCCGGGGTCGGCGGGCTCCTGGTGGCCGACTGGGGCGACAACGGACACCACCAGCCGCCGTCGGTCAGCGATCCGGCGATCGCGTACGGCGGCGCGGTGGCCTGGTGCGCGGACACCAACGCGGATCTGGACCTGGCACCCGTGCTGGACGGCCTGCTGCAGGACGAAGCCGGCGTGCTCGGCGACGTCCTGGTGCGGATCGGCGGGGCGGCGTCCCGGACCGGGGTGGCCACCTTCAACGTCAGCCCGCTCGTACCGCCCCTCGTGCCCGAGGTCCCCGACCTCAGCGACGGCCGGTCCGATCCCGACGCGGTCAGGGCGGTGGTCGCCGACCTCGAGCGGGCGCTGGCCGATCTGGGATCCGCCCGCCCCGGGGGGACGGACGGTGCTCTGGTGGTCGACGAGCTCCGGGTGGCGACCGGCCTGGCCCGGCAAGGGGCGTTGCGCCTCCTCGACGGCCTCGGCGCACCGCTCGTGGCTCGCCCGGACCTGCGGGCGGAACTGGCGACCCTGGTCGACGGCTACCGGTCCACCTGGCTGGCCCGGAGCCGGCCCGGCGGACTCGCCGACAGCGTCGCCCTGCTCGAACGGGCGTTGGAGCGCTCGTAGCTCTCAGGTTTCGATCCGGTCACCCCAGGGAACCTTCCGACTGCGTGCGGAACCGTCCGCACACGTGGAAAGGGTGCGTCAATGTGGATCATCTGGGCCCTGATCATCGGACTCCTCGCCGGCTTCATCGCACGGGCGCTCGTGCCCGGACCGGACCCCATGGGCGTGCTCGGCACGCTGGTGCTCGGTCTGGTCGGGTCCCTGATCGGCGGTTTTCTGGGTTGGTTGCTGTTCGGACGTGATGCCGACGACGGCGCGCTGCAGCTGTCGGGCATCATCGGCTCCATCATCGGCGCGGTGATCGCCCTGCTGATCTTCCGGGCCATCACCAGGGGCAGGAGCGGCACGCCCACCCGGGTCTGACGGTCCGGGGGCGCTCACCGTGACGCCCCCGGTACCGCTCCCCTGCGCTCGCTGCGGGCCGGTCCTTCCGGGGTCCGGCCCGCTGGCGCGCCCGGCCCGCTGTCGCGCCCGGCCCGCGCCGCCTCCTGACCGCGATCGGCGGGGATCAGACCGGTGCCGGCTTGGTCGGCTGGTACAGCCAGGCGTCGAAGAGGGCGTCGAGCTGGCGGCCGGACACCTTCTCGCTCAGGGCCAGCAGGTCGGCGGTGCTCACCGGGACCGACGCCGGGCGGGCCGCCCACTGCCGGATGATCTTCCAGAACGCCGTCTCGCCGACCGTGAGGCGCAACGCGTGCAGGAACGCCCCGCCGCGGAGGTAGGTGGCGGCGGCGAAGAGCTCGTCGGCCCCCGGGTCCGCGGTCGGGATGGACCAGAAGGAGCTGGTGGCGGGGATCGACAGCACGAAGTCGTAGCCCTCCTGGGGCGAGTCGGTGCCCCGGTGCTCGCCCCACATCCATGCGGCGTAGGTGGCGAAGCCCTCGTTGAGCCAGATGTCGCGCCACTGCCCGAGCGTCACCTTGTTGCCGAACCACTGGTGGGCCAGCTCGTGCGCCACCGTCGACTCGTCGGGCGCCCCTGCGTAGATGGGCCGGGTCTGGGTCTCGAGGGCGTAGCCGGGCTCGGTGTCGTCGTCGACCACCGCGCCGAACGACGAGAACGGGTAGCGGCCGAACTTGGACTGGAAGAAGTCGATCATGGCGGGCTGCAGCGCCAGCACCTCGGCGGTCGCGGCTGTGTCCTCGGGTGAGAGGTCGGTGTCGACGGCGTTCAGGATCGGCAGCCCCGACGCCGTCCGCGAGCGCGTGACCGCGTAGTCGCCGGTCGCGACCATGGACAGGTAGCTCGCCATGGGATCGGTCGCGACCCACTTGGAGGTGGTGCGGCCGTTCCGGGAGCTCTGGCCCAGGAACGCGCCGTTGGCCACCGCGGTCGTGCCATCGGGCACCGTCACGGTGAAGCTGTACGTCGCCTTGTCCTTCGGCGTGTCGTTCACCGGGTACCACGTGCTGGCGCCTTCGGGCTCGTTGCCCACGAACGCGCCGTCGTCGAACGACACCCACCCGTAGAGCGCACCCGTGTTGTCCTCGGGCTGGCCGGTGGTCCCGCCGTAGTCGACCACGACCACGAACGGCAGGCCTCGCAGCAGCGGCAGGCGCGGCGTGACCACCAGCTCGCCGGCCGAGTGCGTCCACCGGGCCGGGAGCCCGTTGACGGTCACGCGGGACACCGTGAGGTCACGCAGGTCCAGGCTGAACGAGGACAGGGTGGTCGTCGCCGTGGCCGCGATCAGGGCCCGGCCCGACAGGGCGCGAGTGCTCGGCGTGTAGTCCAGCGTGAGGTCGTAGTGCAGGACGTCGTAGCCGCCGTTGCCGGCCGCGGGGAAGTACGGGTCGCCCCCGGAGGTGCTGCCCGGTCGGGGGCCAGCGATCGGGCCCTTGGCCGACGCCGAGGGCGCCGCGGCCAGGAGGAGGGCGGTGCCGAGCACGGCCGCCAGGACGATCCGGAGCCTTCGCATGGCCGAACGCTACGAGCCCGGCCGGCCCGTGTCACCGGTGCATCCTGGGACCCTCGCCCCGCTCCGACGATGCGCGGTCGGCCGACCGAGCGGCGTGGCGAGTGGCCGTCTCCGGGTCTCCCCTGCGGCGCCCGGCGACCTCTGACGGTCGTCCGGCGCCGGTCTACTGCCGGTAGTGCTCGACGGTGTCCTCGGAGCGTGCGGTGGCACCGTCGGGGTCCGCGCCGTACTCCTCGCGCGCCCGTCGCTGGCGGAGCAGGTCCCAGCACTGGTCGAGTTGTCGCTCGATGTGCGCCAGGCGATCGCGCTCGGCGTCACCGATGGTCTCCTCCCCCGCCACGCGTGCCCGGAGCTGGTGCTCCTCCTCCACCAGGTCGCCGATCCGTCCCAGGACCGCCTCGTCGTCCATGTCGAGCTCCTCGTGTGATCACCGGCCGGGCCGTTCCGGACGTGGAGGAATGCTCGCGCGCCCGGGACGTCCACGCGGGCCCGCCCGACGGGGTAGATGTTGCTGCGATGACGCAGATGGACTGGACCAACCCGACCCCCGCCACGTTCGCGATCGGCGGCGACCTCACCGTGACCCGACTCGGCTTCGGCGCCATGCGGATCACCGGCGACGGTGTGTGGGGCCCACCCGAGGATCCCGATCGGGCGCTCGCCGTGCTGCGGGCGCTGCCCGAGCTGGGCGTGGACCTGATCGACACCGCCGACTCCTACGGGCCCGAGGTGTCCGAGCAGCTGATCCACGACGCGCTGCACCCGTACGACGGGATCGTGGTCGCCACGAAGTGCGGACTCACCCGCCACGGCCCCGGCATCTGGGCGCCGCTCGGACGCCCCGAGTACCTGCGGCAGGGCTGCCTGATGAGCCTGCGCCGCCTCGACGTCGAACGGATCGATCTCTTCCAGCTGCACCGGATCGATCCGCTCGTGCCCGCCGAGGAGCAGTTCGGTCTGCTCAAGGACCTGCAGGACGAGGGCCTGGTGCGCCACGTGGGCCTCTCCCAGGTGTCGGTCGACGAGATCGAGGCCGCACGCGCCGCCCTGCCGATCGCCACGGTCCAGAACCTCTACAACGTGGCCGACCGCTCCTCTGAGGACGTGGTCAAGCACTGCGAGGCGAACGGCATCGGCTTCATCCCGTGGTTCCCCCTGGCGGCCGGCGACCTCGCGGCACCCGGTGGCGTGGTGGCCGAGGTCGCCGACGCGCACGGCGCCACGCCCGGCCAGGTGGCGCTGGCCTGGCTGCTGCACCGGAGCCCCGTCATGCTGCCCATCCCCGGCACCGGCTCGGTGGAGCACCTGCGTGAGAACGTGGCTGCGGCCACGCTCACGCTCTCCGACGACGAGATGTCCCGGCTGGACGCCGCGACCGGCTGAGGGGACCCGCGGTCGCGGCCTGGGGGCATCGCAGCTCAGCGCGGCGGGGCTCGCCTCAGCGCGGGCGCGGCGTGAGCAGGTCCAGTGCGTTCGTGCGCATGATCCGCTCCACGTCCTCGGGCGACAGGCCGTCGAGCTCGGCGATGAACTCGGACGGCTCGGCCAGGCCCTCGACGTGGGGCCAGTCGGAGCCGAACAGCACGTTGCCCGCGCCGACGGCGTCGACCAGGTCGATCACGTCGTCCTCGAAGAACGGCGACACCCAGACGTGGCGCCGGAACAGCTCCACCGGGTCCTCGCCGAACGTGCCCGGGATCTGCACGTGCACCGCCGCGAGCTTCTTCAGGAGCGGTCGGACCCAGTCCGCGCCGGTCTCGACCGTTGCCATCCGGAGGTTGTCGAACCGCTCGAAGATGCGGTCGGCCGCGTACGTCGAGGGGCGGCCCACGCCCAGCTCCTCCATGAACGACGCCATGGTGTCGCGGATCGGGTTGGCCGACAGCAGCCGCTTGAGCGTCGGCACCTTGAACGCCTGCATGTCCTCGGAGATGCCCCACAGCTCCTCGTAGGGGCCGTAGCCCGAGTCGCCGCTGTGGAGCACCAGCGTCACGCCGGCCTCGTCGAGCAGCGACCAGAACGCGTCGTGCCGCGGGTCCCCCGGCGTGCGGCGACCGTCCACGCCCCACACCGACGTCGGCCGCATGAGCACCACGCGTGCGCCCGCGTCGAGCGCCCACCGGAGCTCCTCGACCGCCCCCTCCGGGTCGATCAGCGTGATGTACGGCGCGGCAAAGATGCGGTCGCGGTACGCCAGGCCCCAGTCCTCGTCGAGCCAGCGGTTGAAGGCTCGGAAGGCGGCGACGCACGCCTGCGGATCCCGCTCCAGCGCGGTCTCCATTCCCACGCCGAGCGTGGGCAGCATGATGCACGCCTCCATGCCCTGGGCGTCCATGACCGCCAGTCGGGCGTCGCGGCCGCGGTACTCCGGACGCTCCTCGATCGGCTGCAGCTCGCCGAACGCGGCCCGGAGATCGCCGACGCCGGTCTTGGCCCGGAAGAAGTCCGACAGCGAACCCGGCTGTGCCAGGTGCGAGAACGAGGGGTTGGGGATGAAGCGGTTGATCGAACCGCCCACGAGCAGCCGGCGCTTGCCGTCGACCTCCGCCCACTGCATGGTGCGCTTGGCCATCGCCGGGTCCAGGTGGCGGGTGAAGGCGTCGGTCGCCTCGTAGTAGTGGTTGTCGGCGTCGACGATCGCGAAGTCCAGCACGGTCCGGTCCCCCTGGGGTGTGCGAGCTGGGCCGAGACTAGAACGCGGTTCCAGTTCTTGCGAGGTCGGGGCCTACACTCGACCCATGGACCGCCTCGTGCCCCTCGCCCGTGCCGACGGCACCAGCGAGCCGGTCCGCCCGGCAGAGCCGACGACCGAGGCCCAGCGCGACCGCCGGCGGCGCATCGTGCGTGCGGCCATGGAGCTGCTGGAGCAGCACGGCTACGACGACATCCAGATGCGCGACGTGGCGGTGGGCGCCGAGGTCGCGCTCGGCACCCTTTACCGCTACTTCCCGTCGAAGGAGCAGCTGTTCGCGCACGTGCTCCTCGAGTGGAGCGCCAGCTTCGACGACGCCATGCGCCGCCGGCTCCCCGATCGGGGCACGGACGCAGAACGGCTCCGCCTGCTGCTCCGGCGGGCGGTCGGCGCGTTCGAGCGCCACCCGAACTACTTCCAGCTGCTCGGCGTGCTGGAGGTGTCCAAGGACCCCGCCGTCCTGGAGCCGTTCGCCGCGTACAGCCAGCGGTTCATCGCCGCGGTCGGCGACGTGCTCCCCGACACCGAACCCGAGGACGTGCCGGTCGTGACCATGCTCGTCACGTCGCTGCTCAGCACGCTGCTGCGGGGATGGTGGCTGGGCCACCACTCGATCCGGGTCGTCAACGCCCGCATCGACCAGGCCGTCGACGTCATCTTCGACGGCGCACGCCCGGCGTAGAACTGCGCCCGCACGCGGAGCGGCCCGGACCCGCGGGTCCGGGGAGCCGGTCCCGCCCTCTCCCGAACGGGGCACGACGATCGCTCCGCCGACGGCCAGGGGGTACCCGGCGGTCGAGCTGTGGTGCACCACCCGATGGGGCGAAGTACCGGTGGCGCGAGGTCATCTTCACCGAAGCCCGCCTCGCGGCGCCGTGGCCGCTTCCACGTTCCGAACGTGGAAATGTCCACGTTCGGCGCCCGCGCCCCGGCTCAGCCGTAGGAGCCCTCGAAACGGCCGCGGTCCAGGATCACGATCGAGCGGCGCGCAGTCGTGACCAGGCCCCGGTTGCGCCACGCGTGCAGCACCTTGGCCACCGAGTCGCGGGACGCCGCGATCAGGCTGGCGAGGTCCTCCTGGCTGAGCGGCAGGTCGACGACGACCCCGGCGCCGTCGGACGTCGGCTGCCCGTAGCGCGCGGCCAGCTGCAGCAGGCACCGGGCCAGGCGCTGCGGGACGTCGTCGCCCATGTAGCTGACCCGGAAGCGATCCGCCTCGCGGAGCCGGGCGGTCAGGTGCGCGAGCAGCGCGAACGCCGTGTCGGGGTCGCTGCGCACGGTCGCGTGCAGCTCCTCGCTCGAGAACTCCCTCGCCCTCGTCGCCACCACCGCGGTGACGGTGGCGGAGCGGCCGCCGCCGTCGAGCGCGCCGAGCTCCCCGATCAGCTCACCTGCGCCCCGGAGCGCGAGGATCGGTGACCGGCCGTCGGGGTGCGACGACTCGATCTTGACCAGGCCCTCGAGGACGAGCCACGCCCGGGTGGCCACGTCGCCCTCCAGGACCAGCACGCCACCGGCCCGCAGCTCGCGCTCACGGCCCATCTGCTCGAACCGCTCCCGCGACGCCGGGGGCAGCCGGGCGACGAACGAGGGAACGCCGCCGTCCATGTCCCATCCCATGGCGGGAGCCTGCCACGACGACGGTCCTGGGTGGCGTCTCAGCCACGCATGCGTGGCCGTGCTGGCACCCGCGGGCGGAAGGGTAGGGAGGGCCCATCGACCGCCGAACCGTACGAGGTGGACATGGCCGACCGACGCATCGACATCACCCCCCAGCCGGCCCACTTCGACCACGTGGCGCCACCCGACCGGGGGGTGACGGCCTCGGACGTGATGGTCGCCCTGCTCGCGCTCGCCGCCCTGGTGCTCGCCGTGGGGCCGGTCACCGACGCGTGGAGCCGGGTGGCCGGCGTGCTCCTGGTCATCGGTGCGACCACCGCGTGGGTGGCCCGCCGGGTGGAGGCGACCAGGACCGTCTGACCGCAGGCCCGGCGCAACAGGCCGGATCCAGCAGGCCGGGTCCAGCAGGCCGGGTCCAGCGGGCCGGGCGCGGGCCGAGCGGGTTCGTTCAGTAGCGCTGCGGCACGAACGTCTGCGTGTCGATGGGTGGGCGCACGTAGCCGCGCTGCGATGTCGGGCGGGGCGGCAGCTCGACGGCGGGTGGGTCGACGTCGTCGTACGGGAACTGCGACAGCAGGTGGCTGATGCAGTTGAGGCGGGCGGACCGCTTGTCCTCCCCGTCGACGACCCACCAGGGCGACTGCTTGGTGTCGGTCGCCGCGAACATGTCGTCCTTGGCCTGGGAGTACTCCTCCCAGCGCGCTCGGGACTCGATGTCCATCGGCGACAGCTTCCATCGCTTCAGCGGGTTGTCGACCCGGTCCCGGAATCGACGCTCCTGCTCCTCGTCGCTGACCGAGAACCAGTACTTGATGAGCGAGATGCCCGACCGCAGCAGCATGTTCTCGAACTGCGGGCAGGACCGGAGGAACTCCTCGACCTCGTCCTCGGTGGCGAAGCCCATGACCCGCTCGACGCCGGCGCGGTTGTACCAGGAGCGGTCGAACAGGACGATCTCCCCCGCCGCCGGCAGCTGCTCGACGTAGCGCTGGAAGTACCACTGCGTCCGCTCCCGGTCGCTCGGCGTGCCGAGGGCGACCACACGGACCACGCGCGGGTTCGTGGACTCCGTGATGCGGGTGATCGCCCCGCCCTTGCCCGCCGCGTCACGCCCCTCGAACAGCACCACCACACGACGACCCGTGCGCTTGACCCACTCCTGCAGCTTCACCAGCTCGATCTGGAGGCGCTGCAGCTCGTGCTCGTAGGTCTCCTTCCGCAGCCGGCCCGACTTCGTGTAGCACTCCGGCCCGAAGACCCTGCCGTCGCGGGACTCGCTGGTGTCGTGGCTCACGTCGTGCTGCCCCCTGGCGTCGGTCACTCGTCGGCAAGGTACCGCAGGGCTCCGCCGGACCGGCCCGGCAGTGGGACCGGGCGAGCGCGCGCAGGCGTCAGCCGGAGGCGAGCTCGCGCAGCACGTCCATGGCCCGATCGCGATGGGCGGCGGGCACCAGGAGATGGTCGTGGTGGAACCCGGCGAGCACGTTGCAGCTGATGCCGCGCCGGGCGAGTGCCGTCGAGAACGCGGCGGTCAGCCCGACGGCGTCGAGGGACGAGTGGACCCCGAGCGTGATCCACGCCGCGACGAAGCCGTAGGGGACGCCCGCCCGGTCCGCCCGCTCGCGGGAGAGGACCACCGTGACGCCCTCGTCCTCGACGACCACGGCGTCGGGAGCGAGCGCGTCCGAGGCGACGAGCGCTCGAGCGGCGGCGGGATCGACCGTCGCCACGACGTACTCCCCCGGCCGCGCCGACGGCCGCAGACTCCGCAAGAGGCGCGCCAGATCCCTCCCGTCGCCGTCGTCGTGACCAGCCATCAACGCCTCCGCTCTGCTCGCCCCGACGGTAGGCGAGGCCCACGGCCGCGCCGGTTTCTGACGCGATGTCAGATCCCGCGCCCGACCGCCCTAGCGTGTGGTCCCGTTGCGCGACGCCCCCGCCGGGCTGCCCCCTACGGGCCCGGCCGTCCCGCGACACGGAAGGGAGCCGGGAACATGACCGAGCCAGACGACACCGACCCCGACGCCACCCGCGCCGCGCTGGAGGCCGCCCGCGAGCGGTACCAGGCGGAGCGGGCCAAGCGCCTGCGGTCCGACGGCCTGGCCCAGTACACCGACATCGAGGGCGACTTCGCCGACTTCGACCGGGACCCGTTCGCCGATCCCGACTTCACCCGCGACCCCGTCCGGGAGGACGTGGAGGTGCTGATCGTGGGCGGCGGCTTCGCCGGCATGCTCACGGCGATCGAGCTCAAGGCGAGGGGTGTCGACGACATCCGCATCGTGGACAAGGCCGGCGACTTCGGCGGCACCTGGTACTGGAACCGCTACCCGGGCTGCATGTGCGACGTGGAGTCCTACACGTACCTGCCGCTGCTCGAGGAGACGGGCTACATGCCCACCGAGAAGTACGCGAGCGCGGTCGAGATCTTCGGCTACTGCCAGCTGCTCGGCCGGCACTACGACCTGTACCCCCACGCCCTCTTCCAGACCGAGATCGACGAGGCGGAGTGGGACGACGAGCGGCTGCGCTGGGACGTGCGCACCAGCCGTGGCGACGTGCTGTCGGCGCGGTTCCTGGTCACGGCCGGCGGCATCCTGCACAAGGCCAAGCTCCCGGGCATCGCCGGCATCCGAGGGTTCAAGGGCGACGCCTTCCACACGAGCCGGTGGGACTACTCGGTCACGGGCGGCGCGCCGGGCGTGCCCATGGACGGCCTCGCCGACAAGCGGGTGGCGATCATCGGCACCGGCGCCACCGCCGTGCAGGCGGTCCCGCGCCTCGCCGAGGCGGCCAAGGAGCTGTACGTCTTCCAGCGCACGCCGTCGCCCGTCGGCCAGCGCGACAACGGTCCCACCGACGAGGAGTGGTTCCGCAGCCTGCCCGAGGGGTGGCACGCCGAGCGGGTGCGCAACTTCACCGAGGCCGTGACCGGCAAGAAGCCGGAGAAGGACCTGGTGGGCGACGGCTGGACCCGCGTCATGTGGGAGGACACGCAGACCGCCGTGGACGACCCCGAGCTCGCCGCCGAGCTGGAACGGTCCGACTTCGAGACCATGGAGGAGCTGCGGGCACGGGTGGACCGGATCGTCGAGGACCCCGAGACCGCCGAGCGGCTCAAGCCCTGGTACGGCAAGCACTGCAAGCGCGTCTGCTTCCACGACGAGTACCTGCCGGCGTTCAACCGGCCCAACGTGCACCTGGTCGACACCGACGGGCGCGGCGTCGAGGAGATCACCGAGCACGGGATCGTGGCGTGCGGGGTGGAGTACCCGGTCGACGTGATCGTGTTCGCCTCCGGCTTCGAGGTCACCACCGACCTGGAGCACCGGCTCGGCTTCAACCCCAAGGGTCGGGGCGGCGTCGCCATGAGCGAGCGCTGGAACGACGGTGCCCACACGCTGCACGGCATCCTGTCGGCCGAGTTCCCGAACCTGCTGATGATCAGCCTGATCCAGGCCGGCTTCGGCACGAACTTCCTGCACTTCCTGTCGAAGTCGGCCGAGCACGTCGCCTGGACGATCGCCACGTGCGAGGAGCGCGGGATCGCCACGATCGAGGCCACCCCAGAGGCCGAGGAGGAGTGGCTGCAGCTGCTGCTCGGCGTGGCGATGGGGATCGCCGGCTACAGCACGAGCTGCACGCCCGGCTACTACAACGCCGAGCAGGGACGTGACGCCAAGGCGGCGCGCAACCTGGTCTACACGGGCAGCCTGCTCGAGTACGCGGGCTACCTGCAGCGGTGGCGCGAGGCCGGCGACCTGGCCGGCGCCCGGATCGTCACCGTCGACGAGCACGCCTGACCGACCCGCGCCGGGCCCACACGTCAGGACGAGACGCCGTCATCCGCGTACTGGGTGCGGTACAGGTCCGCGTAGCGGCCGTCGGCGGCCAGCAGCTCGGAGTGGGTGCCCTGCTCGACCACGCGACCGTCCTCGACCACGCAGATCTCGTCCGCCGAACGGATCGTGGACAGCCGGTGGGCGATGACGATGGCGGTCCGGCCCGCCAGCGCCACGGCCAGCGCCTCCTGCACGGCCTGCTCGGACTCCGCGTCCAGGTGGGCGGTCGCCTCGTCGAGCACGACGACCCGCGGCCCGGCGAGCAGCAGGCGTGCGATCGTGAGCCGTTGGCGCTCTCCGCCCGAGAGCCGGTAGCCGCGCTCGCCGAGCACGGTGTCCAACCCGTCGGGAAGCGAACGGATCACGCCGTCCAGCCGGGCGGCCGACAGCGCGTGCCACAGCTCGTCCTCGTCCGCCGCGGGTGCCGCGTACAGCAGGTTGGCCCGGACGGTGTCGTGGAACAGGTGGCCGTCCTGGGTCACCACGCCGACCGCCCGCTGCAGGTCGGCGAAGCTCAGCTCCCGGACGTCCACGCCCCCGATCCGCACGGCACCCGCGTCCACGTCGTACAGGCGGGGCACCAGCGACGCGATCGTTGACTTGCCCGCGCCCGACGGACCCACCAGAGCCACCGTGCGGCCGGGACCGGCGTGGAGCGACACGTCGTGCAGCACCTCGCGGCCGAGCCGGTCGTCGAGCACCGCCACCTCCTCGAGCGACGCCAGCGAGATGCGATCCGCGGCCGGGTAGGCGAAGCGCACGTGGTCGAGCTCGACGGCGACCGGCCCCGGCGGCAAGGGCCGGGGGCGCGAGGGCTCCTCGATGAGCGGCTCGATGTCCAGGACCTCGAACACCCGCTCGAAGCTCACCATGGCGGTGACCACGTCCAGGCGGGCGGTGGCCAGGGCGGTCAGCGGTGCGTAGAGCCGGTTGACCAGCAGGGCGAGGGTGACGATCGTGCCGGCTTCGAGCTGGCCCCGCACCGCCAGCACGCCGCCCAGGCCGTAGATCAGCGCGAGCGCCAGCCCGGACACCAGCGAGAGGCTGCGCATGAAGATCGCCGACACCACGGCGGTCTTCACGCCGATGTCGCGCACCCGGCTCGCCCGGGACCCGAAGGCATCCGACTCCTCGTCGGGCCGCCCGAACAGCTTGACCAGCGTGGCCCCGGGGGCCGAGAAGCGCTCCGACATCTGCGACGTCATGGCTGCGTTGTGCTCGGCCGCCTCCCGGTCGAGCATGCCGACACGGGCGCCGACGCGGCGTGTCGGGATCACGAACAGCGGCAGCAGCGCGACGGCCAGCAGCGTGATCGGCCACGACAGGCGCGCCATGACCACGACGGTCAGCACGACGACGATCACGTTGGTCACGATCCCGGCGAGCGCCGAGGTGAAGGCGCGCTGGGCGCCGATCACGTCGTTGTTGAGACGGCTGACCAGCGCGCCGGTCCGGGTCCGGCTGAAGAACGCGATCGGCAGCGACTGCACGTGGTCGAAGACCCGGCGCCGCAGGTCCAGGATGAACTCCTCGCCGAGACGGGCCGACACGAACCGCTCGCCGACGCCGACCACCGAGTCGACGAGCGACACCAGGGCGATGGCCGCGGCGATCGCCACCACGACGCCGGCGCCCGATCCGTCGACGATCTCGTCGACCGCCAGACCGGCCAGGACCGGGATCAGCACGCCGAGCCCGGCGGAGACCGTCGACAGCACCAGGAACCCGGCGATCCGGCGACGGTGCGGCCGCGCGAACTCGGCCACCCGGGCCCATGTCGCGCGGTCGACGCCGTGTCGGGGCCGGCCGTCGTCCTGCATGGCGCTGCGCAGCGCCATCCACGTGTTCATGTCGCTCATGGCGGCGACGGTACGAGTTCAAGTTCACTTGAAGTCAAGGATGACCGCGGTAGCCTCGGTCACGTGGAGCACCACCTGTCCATCGGCGCCGTCGCCGAGCGCACCGGCGTGAGCACCTCCGCGCTCCGGTACTACGAGGCCGAGGGCCTGATCCGCTCCACGCGGACCGACGGCGGCCAGCGCCGCTACACCCGCGACGTCATCCGGCGCGTCTCGTTCATCCGCATCGCCCAGGAGGTCGGCCTCCGCCTGGACGAGATCCGCGAGTCGCTCGACGCGCTCCCCGACGGCCGCGCCCCCACCGAGCGCGACTGGCACCGGCTGTCCACGTCGTGGCGGCCGCGCCTGGACGAGCAGATCGCCGTGCTCGAGCGGTTGCGCGACCGGCTCGACGCCTGCATCGGGTGCGGCTGCCTGTCGCTCAAGGTCTGCCGCATCGTCAACCCCGACGACGTGGCCGGCGAGGCCGGCCCTGGCCCCCGCTACGTGATCGGCTCCAGCACGGACGCCGACTGACCGGCGCTCCCCGCCGACCACCGGGTTCTGTTCCACCTTTTCGACGGTGCAGCGTCGAAAAGGTGGAACAGATCGCCCAGGACGGCCGGCTCGACCGGGGAACTGATCAGATGACGTAGTCCTCGCCGGTGGCGCGGACCGTCACGTCGGAGATGACCACGCCCCACGGTTGGTCGATCGCGTGGATCACCTCGGCGGCGATCGTGCCGGGCTCGATGGCCCAGAACTCAGGGCTGTCCTCGTCGACGGCGGGGCCGTCGAGCGTGCCCGTGAGGGCGGCCATGACCTTCTCCATGTAGGCCTCGGAGTTGCCGCCGGTGATGCCGCTGACCGCGGCCGGGTTGATCACCCCGGCGCCCAGGCCGGTGCCGAGCACCCCGGTCGGGCGGACGACGGTCACCTTGATGCAGCCCCGGGACTCCTTGCGCAGCGAGTCGGACAGCACCCCCACCGCGGCCTTGGTGGCGCTGTAGACGCCCGAACCTGCCGTCCCGGCGCCCGCGTAGATCGACGAGATGTTGACCACGTGGCCGCGCCCCTGGCCGACCATCTGGTCGTGCACCGCGCAGATGCCGTGCAGCGTGCCCTTCAGGTTGACGTCGATGCAGCGGTCCCACGCCTCGGCCGCCACTGCGTGGTCGGCGAAGAACGCGAGCGGCATGATCCCGGCGTTGTTGACCATCACGTCGACGGCACCGAACTCCTCGACCGCTGTGGCCACGAGGGCATCGACGTGTGCGCGGTCGCACACGTCGACCGTCACGCCGATCGCCCTGCCGCCGTCCGCCACGATCGACGCCGCCGTCGCGGCTGCGGCGTCACCGTCGATGTCGCCGGCGACCACGCTGGCGCCACGGGCGGCGGCCTTCTCCACGATCAGGCGCCCGAAGCCGCCGCCGGCGCCGGTCACCACGACCACCCGCCCGTCCAGGTGCGAACCCGCTTGCATCCTCCGTACCTCCGTCCGTCGAACTCGATGGGCCCCTTCAGACCGGCATGGTCTGCCACTCGCGACCGAACCAGCGGCGGATCCGCGACGACCCGAACTCCCGCTTGTCCTCGGCGAACTCCGGCGACGGGCCCTGCAGCGCGCCGTTCGGCGTCTGACCGCTCAGGAACGTCACCTCGACCTTGGCCACCTGGTCGCCACCGAACTCCAGGTAGCACGTGCCGCGGCCGTCGTACTGCGAGCCGTCGCCCTGGGCGCGGACCCGGGCGATCAGCGCGTCGGCGACCACCGACGCCTGGCCCTCCGCGAACACGCCGGCCTTGGGGGTGCCGACGCTCGTGACGTCGCCGACGGCGTACACGTCGGGGAACGAGGTCTGCAGGGTCAGCGGGTCCACCGGGATCCAGCCGTCCACGCACATGCCCGATGCCGCCACCACCTCGGGCACCCGGTGCACGGGCACGCCCAGGAAGAGGTCGAAGGGCAGCTCGGTGCCGTCCGCGCACACCGCGACGTTCCGATCGCCGTCGAGCGAGCGCACCAGCTGCTCGGGGTGCCACGCGATCCCGCGGTCGGCGAACGCCTGCAGGAGCGCGTCGGACGCGGCGGGCGACGGCGGGATCGGCCGGCCGAGCGGCATCACGAGCGCGATCTCGGACTGGTCGCGGACGCCGAGGGACACCAGGTGGTCGTGCACGAGCAGGGCCGTCTCGCTGGGCGCCGGCGGGCACTTGAACGGGGTGGACGTCACGCCGACGACCACGCGGCCACCGCCGAAGTCGGCGAGCACGTCGCGCAGATCGAAGGCGCCCTTCACGGTGTAGAACTCGTGGCCCGCCTCGACCAGGCCGGGCGTGGCGGACGGATCCAGGTCGGCGCCCAGCGCCACCACCAGCACGTCGGCGTCGAAGGCCCCGGCGTCGGTCTCCACGCGTCGGGCGACGGGGTCGATCGAGGTGATCTCGGCCTGCACGAACCGGACTCCGGGCTTCACCACGTCCGCGTACGGATGCACGACGGCGTCGGACACCGTGCGGCCGAACATCACGTCGAGCTTGGAGAAGCCGAAGACGAAGCCGTCGGCCTTGTCGATCAGCACCACCTCGGCCGTGTCGCCGAGCTCCTCGGACAGCCGAGCGGTCAGCTCCAGCCCGCCGAAGCCCGCCCCGAGCACCACGATCCTCATCACCACGCTCCCGATTCCACGTCCGGCGGACGGCCTGCGCACCCTACGCGTCCGGTCGCGGCCCGGTGCCCCGTTCCGTGGGGTGACTCACCGGCGCGTACGGTCACTGTCATGACGGGGAACCGCTGGCTGCAGCTGCTCGAGGAGTCGCCGGACCACTCCAGCTGGTACATCGAGCGGTTCCGCACGATGGCGGCCGAAGGGCGCGACCTGGACGGCGAGGCGCGCCTGATCGACGCGATGGTGCCGAGGGGCGCGCACATCCTGGACGCCGGGTGCGGACCGGGCCGCACGGGCGGGCGCCTGGCGGCGCTCGGGCACCGCGTGGTCGGCGTCGACCTGGACCCGGCGCTCATCGCCGCAGCGGAGCAGGACCACCCCGGACCGACGTGGCTCGTCGGCGACCTCGCCGAGCTCGACCTGCGACCTGTCATCGGCGACGAGCGCTTCGACGCGATCGTCGCCGCGGGCAACGTCATGGCCTTCCTCGATCCGGCCACCCGGCGTCCGGTGCTGGCCCGCCTGGCGGACCACCTGGCGTCGGACGGCCGACTCGTCGTGGGCTTCGGCGCGGGCCGCGACTACGAGTTCGACGACTTCTTCGACGACGTGGCCGCCGTCGGTCTGACCGAGGACCTCCGCCTGGCCACCTGGGACCTGCGCCCCTTCACCCCCGAGGCCGACTTCCTGGTCGCCGTCCTGTCCCGTTGAACCCGACTGCGCACCCACCGCCGCGGCCCGGGGCCCTGACCTGGCGTCAGCGTCGATCGCCCAGCTCGTCGCCGTCCACGTAGACCCATCGGCCGTCGACACGCTCGAACCGGCTGCGCTCGTGCAGCTGGCCGGGACCGGCGGGCGACTCGTACCGAGCGACGAACTCGACGACCCCCTGCTCGTCGTCCGGTCCGCCCGCAGCGGCGGCCAGGACCTCGAGTCCCGTCCACCGCAGCGCGGGGTCCAGGTCCAGCGCGGCCGGGCGCGTCGCGGGATGCCAGGAGGCGAGCAGCTGGTCGGGCAGGCGCTTGGCGTACGCGCTGTAGCGCGACCGCATCAACGCCTCGGCGGTGGGCGCCTCGACCGTGCCGAGGTGCAGCGGCCGGCAGCACCGCGAGTACGGGGAGCCGCTCCCACACGGACACGACGCGGCCTGTGCGCGTTGCGTCCGACTTGCCATGGCCAGGACGCTACCGGGGCGGGGTGCTATGACTCCTGAGCGGCCGACCCATCCGCGTGCGGCGGGTGCCGATGGAGCGTGATCCGATGACGAAGTACCCCGAGCTCGGCTTCTACGTGCTCGCCGGCGCGCCGAAGACGCCCGCCGAGCTGGTGCCCGAGATCCGCGAGGCCGAGGCCCTCGGGCTCGGTGCCGCGTTCATCTCGGAGCGGTACAACATCAAGGAGGCCAGCACCCTCAGCGGTGCGGCCGCGGTGGCGTCCGAGGAGCTGCGGATCATCACGGGCGCCACCAACCACAACACCCGGCACCCGCTCGTCACCGGTTCGTACGCCACGACCATGCACTACCTGACCGGCGGGCGCTTCACGCTCGGGTTGGGCCGCGGCATCCCGATGCTGCAGGACGTGTACGGCATCCCCCGCATCACCACGGCCCAGATGGAGGACTTCGCCGGGCTCATGCGCCGGCTCTGGAAGGGCGAGACGATCCTCGGCCACGACGGGCCGGCCGGGTCCTGGCCGGTGCTCCGCCTGGACCCCGACTTCGACGCCGACATCCCGCTCGCGCTGGTCGCCTTCGGCGAGAACTCCCTGGCCCTCGGCGGTCGCGCGTTCGACGACGTGATCCTGCACACGTTCTTCACCGACGAGACGCTCCAGCGCTGCGTCCGGACCGTGAAGACCGCGGCCGAGCAGGCCGGCCGGAACCCCGACGAGGTCCGGGTGTGGTCGTGCTTCGCCACCGTCGGCGACCACCTGCCCGAGCCGCTGCGGCTCAGGAAGACGGTCGGCCGGCTGGCGACGTACCTCCAGGGCTACGGCGATCTGCTGGTCGAGACCAACGGGTGGGACCCCGCGGTCCTGGCGGCCTTCCGCGCTGATCCCGTCGTCTCCTCGTTCCTCGGCCCCATCGACCAGGTCGGCACCACCGAGCAGCTCGAGCACGTCGCCACGCTCCTGCCCGACGAGTGGCTGGCCCCCGCCGCCACCGGCTCGCCGGACCGGTGCGCCGAGGCGGTGCAGGACCAACTCGACCTCGGTGCCGACGCCGTGATCCTGCACGGGGCCACCCCGGCGGAGCTGGAGCCGGTCGTCGCCGCGTACGCCGCCCGGAACGGGAGGTGACGGGGCCGTGTACCTGATGCGCTTCGACCTGCGCGCCCCCGGCTCCTCCGCCGAGCAGCGGGCCGACCTCTACCGCACCGCGATCGACATGGCCCGCTACGGCGACGAGCACGGCTGCGGCTCGATCGTGCTGTCCGAGCACCACAGCTCCGACGACGGCTACCTGTCCTCGCCGCTCACGCTGGCCGCCGCGGTCGCCGCATCCACCGAGTCGGTCCCGATCGTCGTCGCCGCCACGCTGCTGCCGCTGCACGAACCGGCTCGGCTGGCCGAGGACCTCGTCACGCTCGACCACATCAGCCGCGGCCGGGTGATGACCGTGCTCGGGCTCGGCTACCGCCCCGAGGAGTACGAGCTGCACGGCGTGGACTACGCCGAGCGGGCGAAGGTCGCGGACGACAAGCTCGCGCGGCTGCTCGAGCTGCTCCGCGACGCCGGCGGCTCCACCTCGCCGCGGGTGACGCCGGCGCCGTACTCGTCGCCCATGCCGACGCTGGCCTGGGGCGGCCGCAGCCGGGCCGCGGCGAGACGGGCGGGCCGCCACGGGCTCGGCTTCTTCGCCCAGACCGATGCGCCGGGCCTGCGGGAGGCCTACGAGACCGCGGCCCGGGACGCCGGGCACGTGCCGGGCCTGTGCGTCCTGCCGTCGCCCGCCACGCCGTTCATCGTGTTCGTCGACGACGACGTCGATCGGGCCTGGGACGAGGTCGGTCCCGCGCTCCTGGTCGACGCGGCGTCGTACCGCAGCTGGAGCGACGCCGCGGGCACCACCGAGGGGACCGCCAGCCTGTCGGCGGCGACGACGATCGAGGGCCTCCGAGCCACCCCGGCCTCGCACCGCGTGGTCACCGGTGAGGGCGCCCGGGAGATCGTCGCCGAGCACGGCATCCTCGGACTCCATCCGCTCTGCGGCGGCCTGGATCCCGAGGTCGGATGGCGGTACCTGCGCAACGCGGTCGACGCGCTCGGTTCCTGACCGCAGCGCGCTCGCTTCGTTCCCAGCACGGCACCCAGGAAGGTGCTGTGCTGGGAACGAAACGTGCGAAGGGCCCAGCCGGTGGTCAGCCAACCGCGGGCGGATCGGCGCGAGCATCTCCGCATGAGCGACCGAGACGAGCTGCAGCAGGAGCTGGCCACCCTGGAGTCCGACCTGGACTCCGCGCGCCGGCAGCTGGAGAGCCTGCGGGAGCAGCGCGAGGACCCCGACGCGCTGCCCGACACCTCCGACGACGCCGTGCTGATCCGCGAGTTCGAGGACCAGCGCGAGATCGTCGCCCAGCTCGAGGCCCGTCACCAGGCGCTGCTCGAGCGGCTCGGTTAGGAGCCGCGAACCGGCGCGGCGGCGCGATCCGGGGCCTGGCACCCGCCCCGGGTGCGAGACTCCCCCGGTGGTGGTCAACGAGCGCACCGGCGAGCAGGTCGAGTTCGTCGTCGACACCCCCGAGCTCCTGCAGATGGACGTCACGTGGCCCGAGCCCGGTCATCGGGCCCCTCGCCACCTGCACCCCGGCATGGAGGAGCGCTGGACGGTGCTCGGCGGCCGGGCCGCCTTCGAGATCGACGGCGTGATCGTCGACGCGCAGGAGGGCACGACCGTGGTGGCCCCCGCGGGCCGACCGCACGTGGCCTGGAACCCGTCGGACGGTCCGGTGCACCTCCGCATCGAGATGCGCCCGGCGTTGCGATGGGCCGAGTTCGTGCGCCGCCTCTTCGCGGGCGAGGAGCCCGGGCCGCTGATCGAGGAGTTCAGCGACGAGATCGTCCTCGCCCCCCTCACCTGACCCCTTGGGATAGAGGGGTGCACAGCGACATCCCTTGTCGTGATCCCGACCAGAGAATCGCCCGAGGAGCCTGCGTGACCCCGACGAGACCCAACCTGGTCCTGTTCATGACCGACCAGCAGCGAGCGGACTCGATCGGCGCGTTCGGCAACGCCCACGCTCGCACGCCGCACATCGACGCACTGGCGGCCAGGGGCATGCGCTTCACCCAGGCCTACGGGCAGCACCCGGCGTGCTCGCAGAGCCGGATCTCGATGATGACCGGCTGGTACCCGCACGTGGCGGGTCATCGCACCCTGGACCACCTGCTGCAGCCGTGGGAGCCGAACCTCCTGCGCACGCTCCGCTCCGCCGGCTACTTCGTGGCATGGCCGGGTGTCCGCGGCGACACCTTCGCACCCGGCGTGACCGAGGCGTCGACCGACTTCCACGGCTTCACCGTGTCGCCGTCGGTCGAGGCGCTCGCCGCCGGCCACGCCGAGGGCTTCCCCGACGGACACCGCCTGAGGAACTCGTTCCTGATCGGGCGGCTCGAGGGCCGGGACCTCCTCACGCCCGACGAGGCGGCGGTCCGCACCGCCATCGAGCTGCTCGACGGCGGACTGCCCGAGCCGTTCGTGCTCCTCGTCACGCTCCTCGCTCCCCATCCGCCGTTCGCGGTCGAGGAGCCGTGGGCATCGCTGCACGACCCGGCCGACATGCCACCACCGATCCCGCCGGCCGACGGCAAGCCGGGTTTCATGCCCGAGCTGCGCTCCCGTGCCGGTCTGGACCAGCTCGAGCCCGGGGACTGGGCCGAGATCGCGGCGATCTACGCCGGCATGGTGTCGCGACTCGACGATCAGTTCGGGCGCGTGGTCGCCGCCATCGAGCGGGCGGGTGTGGCCGATCGCACCACGACGGTGTTCCACACCGATCATGGCGAGTACCTGGGCGACTTCGGGCTGGTCGAGAAGTGGCCGTCCGGCCTGGACGACTGCCTCCTGCGCAACCCGTTGGTGATCGCCGCGCCCGGCGGGGTCGAGGGTGCCGCCTCCTCCGCCCTCGTCGAGATGCTCGACCTGCCGGTGACGCTGTGCGAGCTCGCCGGGGTGGACATGGGACACGCCCACTTCGGGCGCAGTCTGGTACCGCTGCTCCGCGACCCCACGCAGGCGCACCGCGACGCGGTGTTCAGCGAGGGCGGGTTCCGCATCGACGAGGCGGCGCAGAACGAGATGCCCGAGCGTTTCCCCTACCTGCTGAAGGGCGCCCTGCAGCAGGAGCGGCCCGATCTCGTGGGTCGGGCGATCGCCGTCAGGACGCAGGAGTGGACCTACGTGCACCGCCTCTACGAGGCCGACGAGCTGTACGACCGCGTGGCAGACCCGCACGAGACGACGAACCTGGCGACCCGCCCGAGCATGGCCGACACGTGCCACGCGCTCCGGGACCGCCTGCTCGACTGGTTGGTGTCGACCAGCGACGTCATCCCGCCGGTCCGCGATCCGCGGATGGAGCCGGAGCTCGTGGCCCAGTTGCTCGGCGAGACCCGATCCGACCTCCCTGCTCCGCGGTCGTCGCCACCAGGGACGGCGACGGGGTCATCAGGGCTGCAGCTCGATGGCGATCGGCAGCGACCGCTCCCTCCACTCGGAGAGATCGCCGTCGTACCGCGGCTGGTACTTGGCGAAGACCATCGCCCGGGCGGCCTCTGACCGCTCCGGGTCGTCGTCGAGCACGCGGGCCACCGAACGTCGTTGCTGCGCGTCGGGCGCCCCGATGCTGGTCGAGCACCGCGGATCGGCCTGCAGGTTGCGCACCCAGTCCGACTCGGCGCCGCCGCCGGACAGGAGGTAGAGCGTGCTCCCGTCGCCAGCGTCCGCGTACCAGATCTCGATCCGGTGCGGCTGACCGGATCGTCGACCGGTGGTGGTGAGGTAGAGGTAGTCGTCGTCGGCCACTGGTCCGTCCTCCCGGTGCCCTTCGCCGGCGCTGTCGCCGTCCGGCCCAGCACCTTCCTACCCGTTCGGGTACCGATCCCTACGGCCGGGACCTTCGCCTCTGCCGGCGATCGACGGGCGGACGCACGATGACATCGAGGACCTGCGCCGGCGGGTCCGGGGAGGAGGTGGACCGTGCGAGCGCTGGTGGTCTACGAGTCCATGTACGGCAACACCCACCGTGTGGCCGACGCGATCGCGACCGGGCTGGCCGACGGCGGCGTCGACGCGGCCGTCGAGGTCGTCACGTCGGTGGATGACGAGGCGGTGGCGACGGCGGACCTGCTGGTCGTCGGCGGGCCGACCCACGTCCACGGCATGTCCAGGGAGTCCACGCGGCACGCCGCGGCAGAGGCAGCGGAGCAGCCCGACAGCGGCCTCACGCTGGAGCCCGATGCCGAAGGACCGGGCCTCCGGGAGTGGTTCGACCGGCTGACCGACTCCCCGGGAGCCGCCGCAGCGTTCGACACCCGGGTGCACAAGGCGGCGCTGCTCACCGGCCAGGCCTCCAAGGGGATCGGCCGCCGTCTGCGGCACCTGGGGCGCCGGCTGCTCGTGGAGCCGCAGAGCTTCTTCGTGGCCCAGGACGACCTCGAGCCCGGCGAGGAGGTCCGCGCCAGGGAGTGGGGCGCCCGCATGGCCGCCGCGCTGGTCGGCGCTGCGGCGTCAGGCTGAATTCGGACCGGCTGAACGCAGCGACAGGCTGAACGCAGCGGCAGGCAGAGGGCGGGCCCAGGTCAGACGACGGCGATCGCGTCGATCTCGACCAGGCAGCCCTGGTTGAGGCCCGACACGACGTGCACCGAGATCGCCGGCGGCGGGTCGGTCGGGTCCCACACCCGCTGGAACGCCGCCACGCCCTCGTCGAACGAGTTGCCCTCGGCGACGGCGATCGTCCACGACACGATGTCGCCCAGCGACGCGCCCTCGCTCTCCAGGATCGTCCGGAGGTTCCGGAACGCCTGCTCGGACTGCTCGCCGACGGTGGGCCCGACCACCTTGCCGTCGGGGCCGACCCCGTTCTGCCCACCGATGTAGATCGTCTTGGACGGCTGCTCGACGACCACGGCCTGGCTGAAGGCGGGACTCCGGTGCAGGCCCTCGGGATTGATGTGTCGCGTGGTCATGGATCGGCGCCTCCTTGCTGCGGACGGGACGACACCACTTATACTGGTGTCATGCGGGCGGACGCAACGGCACGGGAGCTGGTCGACCCCCGGACCGGCGCGTCGTTCCCGTTCGACGCCGGGGCGCACTGCCTGGACTTCGCCCACTCCGGCGGCGAGGGGCCGTACGCAGTGTTCGAGTCCCTGCACCGGCCCTCCGACCTGGCGGAGTGGTTCGCCGGACCGCCGCTCGGTGCGGTGCTGACCGAGGCGCCGACCGACCTGGACCTGGTCGAGGCGAAGGCGTTGCGCCAGGCGATCTGGATGGCTGCCCACGCTGCGGCCGACGGCCGACCACCGACCGGCGAGGACGTCGCCACGATCAACCGTGCGGCCCGTTGGGAGCCGCCGGTGCCCCACCTGGACGACTCGGGGACCTCCATGGCGTGGGCGGCGCCGGTGACGGCCGCGCAGGTGCTGTCGTTCCTGGCCCGCGACATCATCGAGCTCCTCAGCGGTCCGATGGCCGGTCGCATCCGCGAGTGTGCGAGCGACGACTGCCCGCTGGTGTTCGTCGACACGTCGCGACCCGGGGCCCGGCGCTGGTGCGCCATGGAGCGCTGCGGCAACCGCCACAAGCAGCGGGCCCGCCGCACCCGACGAGCCGGCGAGGGCTGACCTCACGCACCGTCGGGGCCCCGGTCGCGAGCGACCGCCGCGGCCCCGGACGCGAACGACCCGCCGGGCGGCGCGGCGCCCGGGCGGTCG
>JAEXGP010000124.1 GCA_023450775.1 Actinomycetes bacterium
GAGAAGGCGGTGTCGTCGGAGGTCCCTGGGTCGTCGGAGAAGCTTGTGTCGTCGGAGAAGCCGACGTCATCGAGGGGGTCGCGGTCGTCGGTCGAAGGGTCAGGTGTCTGACCTGGGGCGGTCATCATTCGCTCCTCAGCGCGTCGATGGGGGCCAGGCGGGCGGCTCGCGACGCCGGGTAGACGCCGAAGGCCACGCCGATCGCCATGGCGATGGCGATGGCGAGGAGGGCGACGGGGACCGAGAGGATCACGCGGGATCCGACGATCTGGTCGAGCACGATCGCTCCCGCGAGACCGAGCAGCACACCGAGCACGCCGCCGGCCAGACCGAGGATCGTCGCCTCCGCCAGGAACTGGCGACGGATCTGCCGTGGGCGGCCACCGATCGCCTTGCGCAGGCCGATCTCTCGGATGCGCTCGGTGACCGAGACCAGCATGATGTTCATCACGCCGATCCCGCCGACGAGCAGGGAGATCACGGCGATGCCGCCGAGCATCAGGGTCATCGTGTCGTCGACGGAGCTCGCGGCCGTGATGATCGACTCCTGCGTGGCGATCGAGAAGTCGGCGTCGGCCGGGTCGCCCACGTTGTGCAGCGCGAGCAGCGCCGCGTTCGCCTCCTGGTAGGCCGCCGACAGGGATTTGGCGGAGTCGGCCTTGAGGTAGATCGAGCTGACGGAGTTCCGGTTGGTGCCGCCCACCAGCCGCTGCTGGTAGGTGGACAGCGGGACGATCGCCAGGTCGTTGTTCGAGGTGCTGTCGCTCGAGGACAGCTCGTCGAGCACGCCGACGACCTCCAGGATCGTGCCGTTGTAGGCGACCGCCCCGCCGACTGCTGCGGTTGTGGAGCCGAACAGCTCCTCGGCGGTGTCGGGTCCGAGGACGGTGACCGCTGCCGCGGCGTCCTGGTCGGCGTCGGTCAGGAACCGTCCCTCGGTGACGCCGCGCGACCGGACCTTCGTCCACGACGGCGTGGTGCCGGTGAGCTCGGTGGTCCAGTTGGTGGTGCCGGCCACGAACGACGCGGAGGTGGTCGACACCGGTGCGACGTCCGAGATGTCGGGGGCCACGGTGGGCGACGCCAGGGACGCTGCGTCGCTCGTGGTGAGGGTGGACGCGGTGCCGAAGCCGCCCCGGGCGCCCGAGCTGTCGGTCGAGCTGCCGGGAGAGACGACGAGCACGTTGGTGCCCAGCTCGTCGATCTGGTCCTGGATGTCGGCCTTCGCGCCGGCGCCCAGGCCGACGGTCAGCACGACGGCCGTGATCCCGATGAGGATGCCGAGCATGGTGAGCGCCGAGCGGAGCCGGTGGGTCCGGACGGCCTCGGCGGCCGTCCGGATGGTGTCGGCGAGGTTCATGCCCGCACCTCTCGCAGCGCATCGCCCCTGTGGCCGGGAGGGAGGCCGGGGGAGTCGTCGGGCTCCCAGATCCGGCCGTCCCGGATCTCGATGATCCGCTCCGACCGCTGCGCCACGTCCAGCTCGTGCGTGATGAGCACGATCGTCGAGCCATCGGCGTGGAGACCGTCGAGCACGTCGAGGACCTCTGCCGTGGCGCTCGAGTCCAGGTTGCCGGTCGGCTCGTCCGCCAGGATCAGTGCCGGTCGCGTGACGAGCGCCCGGGCGATCGCCACGCGTTGCTGCTGGCCGCCTGACAGCTCGCCCGGCTTGTGGTCGGCGCGATCGGCCAGGCCGACGCGGTCGAGCGCTGCCATCGCTCGCTCCCGCCGCTCGGCGCGCGGCATGCCCGCGTAGACGAGCGGGAGCTCCACGTTGCGCCACGCGGTCATGTCGGCGAGCAGGTTGAACTGCTGGAACACGAAGCCGATGAACAGGTTCCGCACGTCGGCCAGGTGGTCCTCGTCGAGCGACGCGACGTCGTGGCCGACCAGCCGGAACGTGCCCGATGTCGGCACGTCCAGGCAGCCGAGGATGTGCATCAGCGTCGACTTGCCGGAGCCGGACGGGCCGATGATGGCGACGTACTCGTTGCGTTCGATGCGGACCGACACGTCGCGCAGGGCGGTCACGTCGATCGCACCGGTCCGGTAGATCTTGTGGATGCCGGCCAGCTCGAGCACCGGTGGCCCGGCGACGGTCCCGCCGTCGGGCCGGATGAGCGATGCGGTGTCGGACACGTCAGCTGCCCCCACCGTCACCGCCGCCGGGCATCGGAACGCCGGCGGGCACCTGGCCGCCGCCACCCGGCATCTGGCCGCCGGGCGGACCCGACCCGCCGAACGACCCGGACGGCATCTGGCCGCCGGGCGGACCCGACCCGCCGAACGATGGGACCTGGACGAGGACCTTCTCGCCCTCCTCCAGCCCCGACACGATCTCGGTGACGCCGCCGATGGTCTCGCCCGTGGTCACGGTCCGGGTCTCGGTCTCGCCGTCTGCGGTGCCATCGACGGCGACGGTCACCTGTGAGGTCCCGCCGCTCGTGGTGACGGCGCGGGAGGTCACCTGCAGCACGTCGGTCCGGGACTCCGTCGTGATCTCGGCCACGACCGTGGTGCCGACGTAGAACTCCGAGGCGTCCGCCTCGAAGGTGACGGTCACCGGGTACGAGGCGACGCCGGAGCTGGCGTCGGCGACGCGGCCCACCTGGGTCACCGTGCCGGTCGCGGTGGCGGCGTCCGACCGCGTCGTGGGGCGCTGGTCCTCGTCGTCCGAGTCGTCGGCGCCGCGGGGTCCTGTCATGCTCGGCGGTGCGAAGCCGCCCGGGAAGGCGCCGCCGCCGGGTCCGCTCTGCGAGCTCGACGAGCTCGACACGGTCAGCGCGACCTGCTGGCCGACTGCCACGTCGTCGATGTCGGAGCTGTCGACGGCCAGCTCGACGGTGTAGCGGCCGGTGCTGACGACCGTGACCTGCGCCGAGGATCCGGTGGCGTCATCGTTGCCGCCGGGCCCACCGCCGCCCGACGACCCCAGGTTCGCGCTCGTCCGACCGGAACCCGAGTCGGAGCCGGTCTGCGACGTGCCGCCGCTCCCGTCGCTGTTCAGCTGCTCGCCGACCGTCAGGTCGACCTGGGTGACCGTGCCGTCGATCGTGGCCACGAGCGAGGCGCCCGCCAGGTCCTCGACCGCGTTGACCAGCTGGTCCTCGGCCGAGGTGACCGACGCCTCGTCGGCCTCGAGCTGCTCGTCCGAGGCGGCGGCGTCGGTGTCGTCGGCGAGCTTGGCCTCCGCCTCGGCCAGGTCGGCCTGGGCGGAGGCGACGGCCGCCTCGAGCTCGGCCGAGTCGATCGTCGCCAGGACCTGGCCGGCGGTGACCGTGTCGCCGGCGGCGACGTTCACGGCGGTGACGGTGCCGGCGGAGCCGAAGCTGAGCTCGTCGGTCGCGGCCGCCGCGACCGTGCCCTCGGCCGACACGGTCTGGGCCATGTCCCCGCGGGTGACCTCGACCACCTCGTCGACCATCGTCACCCCGCCGCCGGTGGTGTCGGTCGTGGCGTCGTCGCCGCCCCGCACGGCGAACCACCAGATGGCCGCGCCGGCGATCAGCAGGACGGCGACGGCCAGTGCGGCGATGCGGAGGCGGCGTCGCGAGCGGCCGGTTCCTTCGCCGGCGCCCGGCGCGCCGGGGTCGTCGGGGGAGGGCGGGGCGTGGCTCAGGTCGGGGAGCGCCTCGGTGGTGGAGTCGATGGCCATCGTGTCCTCGTCGCGTGGCACGCGCCCGGGTCGGGCGATGCGTTCGGATGAGGACCGATCGTGACGGGCGCAGCTGCGAGCAGCCTCGGAGCGACCTGGGAGCTACCCGTGAACCGCACGCCCCGACCCCCCGTTCTGCTGTGCAGAACCGGAAGGATCCTTCTGGTTCCGCACAACAGAACGGGTGGCGCTCAGGAGGTGGGCGGCGTCGAGCGCCCGCGGCGCAGCGCCACGATCAGCGCGACGAGACCGATCACGAGTCCCAGCGCACCGAGCACCAGGCCGATGGTGCCGCGGGTCTCGGCGGCGTCGACGTCGTCGTGGGTCGCGACGTCGGACGACGCCGGGGTCGCGGCGTCATCCGCGGCGGCCTCGTCGGATCCTTCGTCGCTCCCGTGGTGGTCGGAGCCGCCGGACGCGGGGGTCAGCGTGACGGTCGGAGCGGGGTGGTCGGGCTCGTCGCCGTTCGCCGGCGTCGGCTCGTTCCAGTCGACGACCGAGCCGTCCGAGTAGGTCTGCTTCGCCGCGAACACCAGCTGGTCGGCGTCGGGCAGCGGGCCGACCGAGATCGAGAACTCCTGGAACTCGCCGGGCTTCACCTCGCCACCCGACCACGTCACCGACGTGACGACCTCGTCGACGGAGATGCCCTCGACCTCGACCTTCGACGCCGGCGCGGCCCTGGTCACCTCGGTCTGCCACCCCGGCACCGGCTTGACCGACGCGAACGCCAGCGGCTCGCCCGCGGGCATGGTGATCGTCAGGCCGACGGTCGAGGCGTCGTCCTTCTCGTTCGGGACCCGGAACGTGAGGACCGTGAAGCTGCCCTGCTCGGCGGAGGACGGGGTCACGCTGACGTGGGCGGAGGCGACGCCGGCCACGCCGAGCACGGTCGTCAGGACGACGGCGATCGCGGCGACCGCCTTCTTGGGGAACGTATGTCGTTGCATGCCCAGTGGGTCGTCCGAACCCCGCCCCCGGTTCCCTGCGCACTGGGTTTCTGACGCCATTGGACGACCGCCACGGTTGTCAGGTGTCACCGGAATCGACGTCCACCACACGCAGCGCCGGTCCGGCCAGAGGTCCGTCGTCCGGATGCGGGTCCCGCCCGGGCCAGCCCCGCCGCGTGGCGAGCAGCCACACGAGCACCAGGCCCGCCACCTCGAGCAGGTGGCTCAGCTCCGACAACGGGAAGGCGTGGCCGTCGACGATGTCGGCGACCGCGAACACCGCCATCCCGATCGCCAGCACGACGGTGAACGGGACCAGCGCCCGCGCCCGGGCCGGTCGGACGGCGACGAACAGGAGCGTGACGGCGTAGGCGATCTCGAACACACCGAGATGGTGGGCGACGTGGCGGTCGGGGCCGTCGTCGAGCAGCAGGCCCACCACGTCGACCGCGACGTAGGCGACGGCGACCGCGGCCAGCAGCGCGCGCAGCACCCACCACACCCCGCTCCGGTCCACCCGGCCTGCGGCGGCGACCACCCGATCGGCGAGGTCGCGATCGTCCATGTCCCTCCAGTCGTGCGAGGCCGTCGGTGAGTTCCCGGCCCGCTCGCTCCGGCTTGGAGCGGTCGCCCACGGCACCCCAGGATGGCGCCGTGAGATCGGGCCACGAGTGCGACCGGGGGACCTGACCCTCCTGGCCGAGGCCGCAGCGGCCGGCGACGACCGGGCCCTGCGGGAGCTCGTGCTGGCCACCCAGGACTCGGTGCGATCGCTCTGCCGCCGGCTCGGGTCGGTCGCGGACGCGGAGGACCTGGCGCAGGAGACCTACCTCCGCGCCCTCACGGCGCTGCCGAGGTACCGGGGCGAGGCGCCGGTGCGGGTCTGGCTGCTGTCGATCGCCCGCCACGTGTGCGCGGACCACGTCCGTCGACGGGTGCGGCGAGGAGCGATCGACCGCCGGTTCCGCGCCGCTCCGGCGGTCAGCCAGCCCGAGCACCGCATCGCGGTCGACGACCTCGTGCAGCGGCTCGACCGCGACCAGGCCGAGGCGTTCGTGCTGACCCAGGAGCTCGGGCTCAGCTACGCCGAGGCCGCCGACGTGTGCGGCTGCCCGGTGGGCACCATCCGCTCGCGCGTGTCGCGGGCCCGCAGCGCCCTCGCCGAGATGGTCCGCGCCGCCGACGCGTCCTGACCCGACCCGGGGCGCTCGGGCGCTCGGCCGACCCGTCAGCGGAGGCCGGCGACCAGGAAGTCGTCCAGGAACTGCCGCAGCGCCACGGGATCGTCGACGTCGACCGCGTCGCCCGGCACCGTGACCAGCGACAGGATCATCCGCATGACCCACTCGGCGGCGCGGGCGGTGTCGACATCCGCCCGCACCTCGCCCCGGTCGCGGGCCTTCTCCAGGTAGGGCTGCCAGAACTCCGCCATGCCCGGCAGGACCTCCCGGAGTCCGGTGCCGAGCAGCGCGGCGAGCGCGTCGTGGTCGGTGCTGCGGAGGTGCTGCATGAGGCTGCGGGGCCCGGCTTCGCGTTCCTGCTCCCGGGCCATCTGGACGGCTTCGGCGACCTGTGCGGGAAGCGAGCGGCGCCGGCCGACGCGCCGGTGCGCCTCGTTCCAGAACTGCTCGTCGATGTGGCCGAGCGTGGCCAGCACGAGGCTCGCCTTGTCGGGGAAGTGCTTGTAGAGCGCGGCGCGCGAGATGCCGGCCTCCTCGGCCACCTCCACCATCGTCGTGCGGCGCAGGCCGTTGCGACGGAGGCACACCTCGGTGGCGGCCAGCACGCGGTCACGGGTGCTGATCGCGTGCGGGACATCGGTCGCCGTGGCGGCCGGAACGCTCATCGGAACGTGAAGTCCCCGGGATCCATCTCCCGGGTCCACTGCCAGTAGTCGACGACACGGAACGGCATGACCGTGTGGATCTCGCCCTTCGAGTTCTTGAAGTACGAGTGCTCGATGCTGGGCTGGGACCAGACGAGTCTGCTCATCTCCTCCTGGTGGCGGCGGTGCCAGTCGTCCAGGCGGTCGGGCAGCGGCTCCATGCTGCGGTGCCCGCCGTCGATGAGCTCCTCCAGGCACTGCGAGATGTAGTGCATCTGGCACTCGGAGTTGAAGATCAGGCTCGCGCCGTGGGCCAGGTGCGTGCCCGGTCCGTACATCAGGAACAGGTTCGGGAACTCGGGGACGGTGATGCCCAGGTACGCCGCCGGGCGCTCGCCCCACACGTCGGACAGCAACGTGCCGTCGCGACCGACGAAGTCCATGGGCCACAGCACCTTGGTGTGGTGGAAGCCGGTGGCCCACACGATCACGTCGCACGGGTAGCGCTCGCCGTCGACGGTGACCACGGCGTCGGCCTCGATGTGGTCGATACCCGTGCGGACCAGGTCGACGTCGTCCCGCGTCAGCGTCCTCAGCCAGCTGCCGTTGTCCTGCAGCGTGCGCTTGCCGGTGGCCGGGTAGTCGGGGACGACCTTGGCGATCAGCTCGGGGTCGTCGCCGATCTGGCTCACGATCCAGTCGGTGAACATGGCGCGGGCGCCGTCGCTCAGCTCGCTGATCGCCTTCTGCTGGCCGCCCTCGTCGTCGGTGTAGTCGGGGTCGACGCGGGCGGGGTCCAGGCCCTTGTCGCAGCCGGGCCAGAACAGCAGGAACCGGTACCACCGCCCGTAGAACGGCAGGTGCCGCAACGCCCAGCGCACGCCCGGGCCGACCTGCTCGTGGTAGTTCGGGTTGGGGAACATCCACTGGGCGGTGCGCTGGAAGATCGTCAGGTGCTCGACCTGCTCGCAGATGGCGGGCGCGACCTGGAACCCCGTGGCGCCGGCGCCGATCATGGCCACCCGCTTGCCGGTGAGGTCGACGTCGTGGTCCCAGCGAGCCGTGTGGAAGCTCGGTCCGGCGAAGTCGTCCTTGCCGGGGATGTCCGGGATGTTGGGCCGGTTCAATTGGCCGACGGCCGTGATCACGGCGCGGGCGGTCAGCGTCTCCGGCTCCCCGGTCGGCTCGCCGTCCGCTCCCACGCCTCGCACGACCACCTGCCAGGAGGCGGATGCGTCGTCCCAGGCGGCCGAGCCGACCTCGGTCGACCACCGGACGTGCGGGTCGATGCCGTTGCGCTCCATCACGCCCTGGAAGTACGCCTGCAGCTCCGGCTGCTGGGCGAAGTACTCGGTCCAGTGGTCCGACGGCTCGAACGTGTAGCAGTAGAAGTGGTTGCCGACGTCGACCCGGGCGCCCGGATAGGTGTTCTCCCACCACGTACCGCCCACGCCGGCGTTCTTCTCGACGATCGTGAACGGGATGCCGGCCTCCTTCAGGCGGATGCCGGCGAGCAACCCGGACTGGCCGCAACCGATGACGACCACCGGGAACTCGGCGCGGGCCGCCAGTTGCTCGGGGGTGTCGGGCGCGTCGACGTGGTCGTGGTCCCGGCCGTCGAGCGCCAGGTCGTCGATCATGAGCGGCACGTACTCGTCCGGCACGTCCTCGACGACGAGCCACCGCATCATCTCGTGGATGAGCTCGCTCGGCAGCGGCTCCGGCTCGGGGCAGCCACGGTCCCGGTAGTCCTTGATGACCTCCAGGGCCTGCGCCCGCACGGCGGCCTTGTCCTCCTCGGACATGAAGCCCTGCACCTCGTTGAGGAACAGCCCGACGGGCCGCAGGTCGCCGCGGATGATCGACGGGTCGCCGGTCATGTGCACCATCGACAGCATCAGCGTCGGGATGCTCACGTCCTCGAGCGCGGCGGCGATCTGGTCGTCCGGCGTGTCGAACGGCGTGCCGGCGTGCGGGTTGCGCATCTGTGTCCCCCTGGATCCGCGATCCGGTCATGGTAGACAGATCGGACGGTCTGTCTACCTCGGGGGACGTCATGAGCGGAGTGGTGATCACGGGCGGGGCGTCGGGCATCGGCCGGGCGACGGCCGAGGTGCTGTTGGCCGAGGAGCGCTCGGTGGCGGTGTGGGACCTCTCGCCCGACGCGGTCGCGGCCGGAGCGGCGCTGGCCGCGGACGCAGATTTCGGGGTGAAGGCGGTCGGGCTCCAGGTCGACGTGACCGACCCCGGCGCCGTGGCCGATGCCATCGCACGGTCGGCCGAGCTGCTCGGCGGCATCGACGGCTTCGTGCACGCGGCCGGCGCGGTGAGCCCGGATCCGCTCGGCGCGCTCACCGACGACAACTGGGACCTGGTCGTCGACGTGAACCTGAAGGCGTACGCCTTCCTGGCCCAGGCCCTGCTGCCACACCTGCAGGACGCGGCCCAGGAGCACGCCGCCGGCCGGTCGCCGCTGGGTCCGGCGATCGTCGGCATCTCGTCGATCGAGGGGCTGGTCGGCAACGCAGCCATCCCGTCGTACTGCGCGTCCAAGTCCGGCCTCCTCGGACTGACCCGATCCCTTGCCCACCAGCTCGGTCCCGAGGCCATCCGCGTCAACGCGGTGTGCCCGGGGTTCGTCGAGACGCCGATGCTGCAGATCGCGCTCGACGTGCCCGGTCTTCGCGAGGAGATGGAGGCCGAGGCCTCACTCGGGCGCCTGGCCGAGCCGGCCGAGATCGGCCACGCCGTCGCGTTCCTGATGTCGCCGAAGGCGAGCTTCGTGACCGGCGCGCATCTCGTGGTCGACGGCGGCGCCACCGCCATCCTCTGACCGGGCCCGCCCCCCGACAACGCGCAGCGCGCCCGCCGGCCCCGACCGGTTGCCGTTCCACCGGCGTGGGACGCTGTGGGGATGCCCTGCCGGACCCGATCACTGCTGGCCGCCGCGCTCGTCGTGGCGTGTGCCGGAGTCGCGGCGAGCTGCGTGGGGACCGACGGCGGCGCGGTCTCGAGCGATGAAGGCCGACGGGTCCAGGCGGACGGTGGTGGCGACCGCAGCCCGGCGGGCGGCGAGGACGCCGCACGGCAGGAGGCAGCTCCCGAGTCAGCGACGACCACCACCGAGCCCCGGCCGCCCGCCGAGACGCTGACCATGAAGAAGCTCCGCCAGATCGGCGGCGACATCTCGCCCAAGTCGGTGGTCGCGTCGGGGCACGGCGTCGTGACCGCGCAGAACATGATGTACACGCACACCGTCACCGCCTACGACGCGAACGGTGAGCTGCTGGCGACGATCCCCGACTCGGTCACCCTCACCGACTTCGGCATCGACAAGCCCGGCACCTACAGGGGTGCGCCGGTCGAGGCGGCCTTCACTCCCGACGGCGACGAGGTCTACGTCTCCAACTACTCCATGTACGGCCCGGGCTTCGGCGAGGGCAAGGACTCGTGCTCGCCAGGCGACGGCACGACGGCCAGCTACCTGTACCGGATCAGCACGACGACCTGGAAGATCGACCAGGTCATCCCGGCCGGCGCGGTGCCCAAGTACGTGGCGGTCACGCCCGACGGATCCAAGGTCCTGGCCACCAACTGGTGCACGTGGGACCTGACGATCGCCGACACGACCACCGGCCAGGTGCTCAACACCGTCAAGATCAACGGCCGGTATCCCCGGGGCATCGCCGTCACGAAGGACTCGAGGACCGCGTACGTGGCGGTGATGGGCGGCTCGGACGTCGCCAGGGTCGACATCGCCACCGGCGCTGTCTCGTGGATCCGCAACGTGGGCGCGGGTCCCCGCCACATCGTGATCGCTCCCGACGACAGCGCGCTGTACGTCACGCTCAACAAGGCGGGCCAGGTCGCCAAGATCGACACCGCCACCGGCCAGGTGGTCGCCCGGGTCGCCACCGGCACCCAGCCGCGGTCGGCCGACATCTCCACCGACGGCACCGCCCTCTACGTCGTCAACTACGAGAACAGCAACATCTCCAAGATCCGCACGTCGGACATGAAGGTGCTGGTCAAGGAGCCGGCCGGCCACCACCCGATCGGCATCGCCTACGACGACTCGACCGGCCGGGTGTGGGTGGCCAACTACGGCGGCACGATCGACATCTGGGACGAGGTGCCGGCGGTCGCCGAGGCCTCGGCCGGCCCGAGCACGACCGTCGGCCCGGGCGGCGACGGAGCCGGCTGACCCCTGTCGGGACGAGCGGCGCGGGTTCTAGCATCCGCCCATGTCGACCGAGCTCCTGCCCACCCCGGCGTCGGCGGACGCCGCGCCGACCGATCCGCAGGCCGTCACCGAGGCCTTCCTCGCCGCGCTCATGGAGTCCGACCTGGACGCGGCGATCGAGCTGCTCGACCCCGACGTCCACTACGTCAACGTGGGTCTGCCGGCCATCGACGGCGCGGAGAAGGTGCGGCGGGCGTTCAAGGGCTTGACCCGACCCGACGTGAGCTTCGAGGTGTACCTGCACGCGATCTCGGCCGACGGCCCGGTCGTGCTCACCGAGCGGACCGACGTGATCGTGCTCGGCCCGCTCCGCCTGCAGTTCTGGGTGATGGGCCGCTTCGACGTGCACGACGGCCGCATCACGCTCTGGCGCGACGGCTTCGACCAGTGGGACATCCTCAAGGCGTTCGGACGGGGCCTGCTCGGGATCGCCGTGCCCGGGCTGCGCCCGTCGCGGCCGACCAGCCTGGAGGACGCGCCCGGCCGCTGAGCGGGCGGGAGCCGGGCAGGCCATCGGTCGCCGTTGGGCCGCTCGCTCGAGCGGCGGGGCCCGACCGACGGGACGTCGTTCAGCCGAAGGCGCCGCCCATGCCGTCGCCGATCAGCTTCACTCCGAGGATCAGCAGGATGACCGCCATGATCGCGTCGTTGTTGTCGGCCATGAACGCCTTGATCGACTCGAGCGGCCTCGACGCCGCGGTGGGAGCGACCAGGTAGAACAGCACGAGCCCCACCACGGTCACCGAGGCGACCGCGACGAACACCACGGCGGCGACCACCTCGTCGCCGGTCGACAGCCCGGCCCGGGCGATCACTCCGGCCCCGGCGAGCGTCAGGACCAGGTTCTTGGGGTTGACCGCCGACAGCGCCAGCCCGAGCCCGAGCGACTTGGGGAAGGTGAAGTGGTCCACGGCCGCCACCCAGCTGGGCATCTCCGTCTCCTCGCCCTTCTTGGGGCGGCCACGCCAGCGCCGCCGTGCCAGCCCGAGGAGGACCACCCCGAGCGTGAGCGTCACCCAGTTCACGCCGGTGTCGGTCGTGTCAGAGCTCGCGGTCTTGGCGAGCAGCAGCACGATGGCCATCACGCCGCCCAGACCGACGATCCAACCCAGGCTGAACGCGAGCCCGTTCGAACGCCCTCGTGGGGTGGCGAGCATGAGCACGATCGCGACGATCGGGATGGGGCTGATGGCGACGCCGACCGCCGACGGCAGCAGGTCACCGATGGTCTGGATCAACACGTGCTTCCCTCCGTTGCCGCCCAGCGCCCGGTCACGTTCGCGCACGCAGCACCCGACGTGTGGAACCGACGCGGCCGGGTGGCGAGGCCGCGGCCGGTCAGAGCCGGTCGCTTCGCCGCAGCCAGGTGTACGCCACCCATCCGGGCAGGATCGGGATCCAGAACGTGACGAGACGGAAGAAGAACACCGCGGGCACGGCCTGCGAGTTGGGAACGCCGACCGCGACCATGCCGCCGATCAGCGCGGCCTCGGTGGCACCGATGCCGCCGGGTGTGGGCGCGACGGTCGCGATGGCGGCGCCGAACAGGTAGACGGCGCCGAGGGTGGCGAACCGGGTCGACACGTCGAACGCCTCGGCGGACGCGACGAAGGCGAGCAGGTAGCTGAAGGTCACCAGCAGCGAGCCGCTGAGCATCAGGGCGATCTTGCTGGGCGTGGTGAGCACGTCCCGGAGGCCACCGGCGGCACGGCCGAGGATCGGGACCACCTGCCGGCGCACCATGCGGCGGGTGGAGGGGAACAACAGCGAGATCGCCCCGATGGCGATCACGACCCCCGCACCGATCGCGAGCGCCCATGGCGACGGCAGGTTCACGTCGCCGATCGTGTCGCGCCCCGCCCAGAACACGAAGATGACGAGCAGCACCACGTGGCCCAGGAACCCGCCGACCGCGTCCAGCCCGACCGACGACGTGGCCACCGCGGAGTCCACGCCCTGCCGCTGGAGGAAGCGCACGTTGAGCGCCATGCCGCCGATGCCCGCGGGCGCGACGGTCGAGGTGAACGCCGTGCCGAGCTGCGCCGCGGAGGTGGCGCCGAACGGCAGCCGTCCGGGGACCGCGCCGCTGAGTGCGATGGCCGCGGCCACGTAGCTGGCGATCGACGCGGCCGTGGCCGGGATCGCCCAGATCCAGTCCGCGTCGGTGATCTGCTCGAAGATCGCCGGGATGTCCGCGAACTGCGGCACCAGGAAGTACACGACCGCCACGAGCATGGCCATGCTGAACAGCTGCCGTGGTCCGATGCGTGTGAGCGGCTCGAGCTCGGCGTGCTCCACTCCGCAGCGCTCCTCGAGCTCGTTGCGCAGCTCGTCGAGCAGGCCGGGATGCTCCTTCAGGCGCGCCCGTGTCCGCCGCGCCAGGGCCAGCGGCTGCAGCCGGCCGAGGCTCGATGCCAGTGCCGCCTCGCCCAGGACCTCCGCGCCGCTGGCCACCGCCCGCTCCGGCCCGACCGCGAGGGCGAGCGACGTGAGCACCTGGGCCACGTCGGTGCGCAGCAGCGCGTCGTCGGCCGCCACCTCGGCGCCCCACAGTCCGACGACCCACACGCGGTCGTCGTGGTCGACGAGCAGGTTCTCGGTGCGCAGGTCGCGGTGGGCGATGCGACCCGCCTGCATCGTCGCAACCAGCTCCCACGTCGAGCGCAGCACGCGACCGATCCGGGCGTCGCCATCGCCGCCGCCGTCGCCGTCGCCGGCCGTCAGGATCGACGCCAGATCCGGCCCGTCCACCCGGTCGAACGCGACCAGGAACGAGTCCTCGCCGACGGCCGCCAGGCTGCGCAGACGCGGCGTGCGGACCCCCACGTCGCGGGCCTGGAACGACACGAGCGCCTCGTGCTCGACCGACCGGCGGATCGACGTGAAAGGGCGGTCGTCGCCCGGCGACCGGTAGCGGACGGCCCGGTAGGCGCGACGGAGCAGGTCGGCCGAGAGACGATCCGAGCCGAGGACCCGGACGAACAGCCCGTCACCGTCGGTGTCGGTGCCGGTGTAGGTGATCGAGCCCCGCGGGCTGATCCCGGTCAGCTCCAACGACGTTGCTGCGACCCCCGCTCGCTGGAGGATCCGTTCCAGCGCCCCCGTGCTGGGTCGAGTGGTGGGGCGACCGAATGCGAGCAGGACCGCGCTCGCGACGGCGTAGCCGGTGGTCAGCACGAGCAGGACGTGGGTGGCCTCGCCGCCCGACACGACGGCGAGCTGCAGCACGAGCACACCGCCGACGATCCCGAGTCCCAGCCGCCGCATCCGGAACCCCACGAACGGCCCGGTCGTGACGAACGCCGCGACCAGCTGCGCAGTGGCGGCGACGTTGGCCGCGAACGTGCGGGCGATCGCCTCGGTCGAGGCACCGGTGTCGACGCTGACCGGGCGCAGGCCGACCCAACCGCCGAACACCGAGAACAGCAGGCCGGTGAGCAGCATGGCGGCCAGCACGTAGCCGAGCTGTCGCCACCGGCGGAGCACCACCGGCAGGACGAGCACCGCCACGTTGGCCGAGATCACCGTGGCGATGAGCAGCACGTCGACCGTCGCCCGCATCCAGTCGGCGGGCGCGACGAGCAGCCGGCTCAGCTCCTCCTCCAGGCCCTCGGGGCCGGAGCGGAGATACCGGGTCAGGACGGCGATGACGACCCCCGCCGCGCCGAAGAGCGCCAGGCGGAGCAGGTCGAACGACGAGCGACCGAAGCTGGTGACCTCGTCGTCGGCGCCGTCGCCCCCGCCACGGATGGGTTCGCCGATCCACGCGGGACGGGGATCGTCGGGGGCGCCCATGGCCTCCGATCTTCCCGCGTGCGAGGGGGTCAGTGCGCGTACACCCCGTCAACGGGCGGGTGTCACATCGGCGGCGCCCGGCCCCTCGGCAGCTGCAGCGCGGGCGGCGAGGGAGTCGCCAGATCCGGCGCAGGGCACCGTCGCGGTGACAGTCTTTGCTGCACGGCCGAACGAGGGGGCGCCGCATGATCACACGGCTCGACGGACTGCCGGACGGCGTCATCGGCTTCTCGTACGAGGGGGAGGTCCACTCCGACGACTACGAGCAGGTGGTGTTCCCGGCCGTGGCGGACGCCGCGGCTGCGGGCCCCGTCCGCATCGTGGTGGTCTTCGACGGCTTCCAGAAGATGAGCTCTGGGGCGTCGTGGGACGACCTCAAGCTCGGCACCGAGCACCTTCGCGACTGGAAGCGCATCGCCGTGGTGACCGACCTGGACTGGATGGACCACCTGATCGCGGTGTTCGGCTGGATGAGCCCCGGCAAGGTCAAGACCTTCCCGCTCGCGGAGCGGGACCAGGCGATCGCATGGGCGGCCGCTGACGACTGACCGGCCCGGCCCGTCGTACGAGGAGCCGCCGTTCGGGGGCCCCTCGCACGACAGACCGACGGGAGATCGTCAGTCCGACGCCTCCACGTCGAACATCTGGCCGATGCGGATGGCGTTGCCGAACGGGTCGCGGATGCCGAAGTCGATGCCGTAGGGCTTGGGCGACGGCTCGTCGGTGATGTCGACGCCGCGCGCCTTCAGCGTCTCGAAGGTCGCCTGCGCGTCGTCGGTCGTGATGCTGAGCCACCCACCCATGGCGCCCTTGGTGACGAGCTCGCGGACCTGCGCCGCGGTCTCCTCGTCCATGGCCGGGGGACCGGGACGCTCGAGCAGGATCTCGCGACCGGGATCGCCCGGGAGGCGCACGGTCAGCCAGCGCATGAATCCGAGGTCCAGGTCGGTGGCGACCTCCATGCCGAGGGTGTCGACGTAGAAGTCCTTGGCCTGGTCCTGGTCGAGGACGAACAGCTGTGAACGGGTGATGGAGTTGTACATGCGGGTCACGGTACGGACGGCTCCTGGGTGGCGGCTTCTCCGAAACTGCTCGGTTCGCGACTCGGCTCGGGACCGGCGTCGGTCGCGCCCTCGGGCGAGACGATCCGGCTCGGTTCCACCTCGCTGCTGGGACGCGTCCAGGCCCGCACGAAGCACGACGGCACCTCGGCCGGGATCGTGCCGCGGTCGCGGAACGCGGACGGCGTCTCGCCGACGATGTCGGTGAACGTCCGGCTGAAGCTGCCGAGGCTCGAGAAGCCGCACTGCATGCACACGTCGGTCACGCTCGTGTCGGTGGTGCGCAGCAGGTACATCGCCCGCTCGATCCGACGGCGCTGGAGGTACCGGTGCGGCGTCTCGCCGAACGTCGCCTTGAACGAGCGGATGAAGTTGGCCTCCGAGATGCACGCGATCGAGGCGAGCGACGGCACGTCGAGCGGCTGCGCGAAGTCGCGGTCCATCGCGTCGCGTGCTCGCAGCAGTCGGCGGTTGCTCTCGGCGGCGTCCGGCACACGGACAGGATGCCGCGCTGGCCGGACGCTCCCGCGCGTCGCGCCGAGGAGGCCGCCAGACGGCCGGATCCGGGCGGTTCTGGTCACTCAAGCGGTCGGCGCGATCACGCACGGCGCGGGTCGTCGAGAAGAGTGCGTGGAGACGGAAAGTTCCACTCACGTTCGTCTTGTGTTCCGGCTCGTGAAGCGGAACGATGGGCCCGCGGTCGGTGGCGGAGCCGGCCTCGGAGGAGGGAAGACTTCGATGGTGCGTCGGCACTCTGTCCGGATGCTGGTGGCGGTCCTCGTGGCTGCCTTCGTGGTCCCGTTCGCCTCGGCGAACACGGCGGGAGCGATCGGATCGGCGCCGTCCACGCCGATCGGCGCCCGCATCCGATGGGCCACCACCAACGGCGACATCCTCGCCATCACCAAGGTCGCCGGGACCACCCGCGACCTGATCGCGTTCGGCGGCAACTTCACCCGCGTGATCACGCCCGACGGCGTGAGCCGACCCGCCAACCACTTCGCCGTCGTCGACGAGTTCACCGGCGCGCTGGTCTACGCCGGCAACGCCAACAACTACGTGCGGGCCATCACGAGCCTCAACGGCACGATCTACATCGGCGGCGACTTCACCAGCTTCGGTGGTGTGGCCCGTGCCCGTGCCGCGGCGGTCAACAGCAACTTCGCGGTCACCGGTTGGAACCCGTCGCCCGGCTCCCGGGTACGAGCGCTGACCGTGGCCAACGGCAACGTCGTCTACGGCGGCGACAGCAGCGTGGTCCGCGCCACGAACCCGACCACGGGTGCCGCCGTCTGGTCGCAGAACGTCTCCGGCGGTTCGGTCCGGTCCATGACGGTGTCGCCGAACGGCGCCAACCTCTACGTGGGCGGCCTGTTCGAGGTGTACGGCGGTCTGACCCGCCACGGCATCATCAAGGCCAACCCCGCCACCGGCGCTCCCGACTCGGCGTTCAACGCCCGGTTCCGCGTCGACTCCGGCGTGGGCTCGAGCGGCAGCTACGACGGTCAGGCCGGCAACGTGCTCGCCTTCAACGCCGACGGCAGCCGCCTGCTCGTCGGTGTCGCGGGCTACGGCTCGGACGAGTTCAAGACGCTCAACCCCAACACGGGGGCCCTGTACTGGGGGATCGTGCTGCCGGGCGACTGCCAGGGCATCGGCGTGGTCGGCACCACCTACGCCCTCGGCTACCACCGTCACGACGACAACCCGTGGCCGTACTTCGGTGCGCAGGTGGAGGCCTCCAACGGTCGCCTCACCACGTTCGACCCGAAGCTCACCGGCTACCAGAGCAACGCCGACGGCGGCAACAACGGCGTCCAGGCGATCTACTCCGACACGGCGAACCGCCGACTGTTCATGGCCGGTGCGTTCACCTCGCCGGTGAAGTCGCTCGCCGTCTTCACCTGGTAGCCG
>JAEXGP010000122.1 GCA_023450775.1 Actinomycetes bacterium
GACGGGTCCACCGAGCGACCCTCAGGGCGTGCAGCGTGGCTGAATTGGCACTCACGTACACTGAGTGCCAATGCTCGACGACCGCCCACTGGACCAGCGCAAGGCCGCGATCCTGCGCGCCGTCGTCCAGCAGTACATCGAGACGGCGCAGCCGGTGGGTTCCACGACCGTGGCCAACCGACCTGACGTGGCGGTGTCGTCGGCGACGGTGCGCAACGAGATGACGGTCCTGGAGCGCGAGGGGTACCTGGCGCAGCCCCACACCAGCGCGGGTCGGGTGCCCACCGAGAAGGGCTACCGGTTCTTCGTCGACGCCCTGCCCGGCGTCGACAGCCCCAGCCCCACCAACGTGCGGGCGGTCCGGGACTTCTTCGCCTCGGCGCACGGTGAGCTCGAGTCCATGCTGCGCGAGACCACCCGCCTGCTGTCGAGCCTGACGCACAGCGCGGCGGTCGTCGTGGGCGACCCTCCCGAGGTGGCGTCCGTGCGGTCGGTGCAGCTCGTCGACCTCAGCCCGCGCACGGTGCTGGCCGTGGTGGTGCTCAGCAACGGCGTCGTCCTCAAGCGGACGTTCGACCCCGGTGCCGACTTCCCCGACGGGCTGTCGGCCGACGACCTGGCCGCCGCGCAGGCGTTGGTGGTGCAGGGGATCGTGGACCGCGGCGTCGCCGAGCTGTCGGCCTGGTCAGCGCCGTCGGGAGCCCCCGGTGCGTCGGTGGCCGACGCCGCGGCCGACGCGGTCCGACTCGCCGTCGCCGAGGCCGGCCAGCAGGTGTTCGTCGACGGCGCCGCCCACGTGGCGGGTTCGTTCGACACCCGCGAGACGGTGGAACAGGTGCTCACGATCCTCGAGCAGCACTTCGTGGTCGTGTCGCTGCTCAAGGAGCTGATCGACGGCGGACTCACCGTGGCCATCGGCTCCGAGACGGGAGTCGAGACCCTGGCCGACTGCGCGCTCGTGGTGGCGCCCTACTCGGCGGGTGGGGCGCCGGCCGGCGCGATCGCCGTGCTCGGCCCCACGCGCATGGACTACGCCGAGACGGTGTCGACGGTCTCGGTGGTGAGCCGACGACTCAGTCGCATGCTGACCGAAGGACGACCGGCCGAAGGATGATGGGTGGCTGACCTGTACGAGATCCTGGAGGTGTCGCGCGACGCCTCCATGGACGAGATCAAGCGCTCCTACCGGCGTCTGGCCCGCGAGTGCCATCCCGACGCCAACCCGGACGATCCCGAGGCCGAGGCGCGCTTCAAGGAGCTCGCCGCGGCCTACGAGGTGCTGTCGGACCCCGAGAAGCGCGGCCGCTACGACCGGTTCGGCTCGGCCGACGGCTTCGACCTGGGCGACCCGTTCGGCTCCGGGGCGTCCGGCCTGGGCGACCTGTTCGACGCGTTCTTCAGCGGCGGCGCCGGCCCGTTCGGCGGTGGCCGTCGCGGCCCGGCGGGCCCGCAGCGCGGCAGCGACCTGGAGGTCGTCGCCACGATCGACTTCAACGACGCGGTGTTCGGCACGCAGACCGACGTGACGGTCCGGACCGCCACAGCCTGCGAGGACTGCAGCGGCACGGGCGCCCAGCCGGGCACCAGCCCCGAGACGTGCGCGGACTGCGGCGGCAGCGGCGAGGTCCGCATGGTCCGCCAGACGGTCCTCGGCCAGATCGTGACCGCGACGGTGTGCCGTTCGTGCGGCGGCGCCGGCCAGACGATCGCCTCGCCGTGCCCGTCGTGCGCGGGCGAGGGCCGGCTCGTCGGCGACCGGACCTACACGGTCGACGTGCCCCAGGGCGTGGACGACGGCTCCACCCTGCGGCTGACCGGTCGCGGTGCCGTCGGACCCCGGGGCGGGCCGCCGGGCGACCTCTACGTGCACCTGCGGGTCACCCCGCACCCGCGCTTCGCCCGCGAGGGCGACGACCTGGTCGAGCACCTGTCGATCGGCATCGCCCAGGCGGCGCTCGGCGTGCGGCTGCCGCTCGAGACGCTCGACGGGTGGGAGGACCTGGTGGTCCCCAAGGGCACGCAGAGCGGCCAGAGCTTCCGGCTGAAGGGCCGGGGCGTGCCGCACCTGGGCGGCCGCGGCCGCGGCGACCTCATCGTGGTGGTCGACGTCGAGACGCCGACCAAGCTCGACGAGGAGGAGGCGGAGCTGCTGCGGCAGTTCGCGGCGCTGCGGGGCGAGGACGTCGCCCCGGCGGACGAGGGCTTCTTCTCCAAGGTCAAGTCCGCGTTCCAGAGCCACTGAGGCCCGCTCCCGTGCCGTCCAGGCGCCCGCCCGTCCCGCACCGGCAGGGCGTGTCCGCACAGGTCGTCGTCGCGGACGTCGACGACCCCGCCGGGCCGCTGCTCGACGACGCCGCGCTGCACCACCTGGGACGCGTCCTGCGGCTGCGCTCGGGCGAGGTGGTGTGCGCCGCGGACGGCGCCGGCGGGTGGCGGCGCTGCACGTTCGACGGCACCGAGCGCCTGCAGCCGACCGAGGGGGGCGGACGGGAGCCGGCGCCGACGGATCCGGTCACGGTCGCCTTCGTGCCGGTCAAGGGCGACCGGCCCGAGCTGGTCGTGCAGAAGCTGACCGAGATCGGCGTGGACCGCATCGTGGTCACGTCGTCGGAGCGGTCGGTCGTGCGCTGGGACGGCGAGCGGGCCGACAAGCACCTCCAGAAGCTGCGACGCGTGGCGCTCGAGTCCATGCAGCAGTGCCGTCGCTTGTGGCTCCCGACCGTCGAGGCCCGGCCGCTGGCCGAGCTGCTGTCCGACGGTTGCACCCTCGCCGACATGGGCGGCGCGGCGCCCGCGCCCGGCCTGCGCAGCGTCGTGATCGGCCCCGAGGGCGGCTGGACCGACCGCGAGCGCGACCTGGCTGCGGTGCCGCCGATCAGCCTCGGCGAGCACGTGCTCCGGGCGGAGACCGCGGCGATCACGGCGGGCGTCGTGCTCACCGCCCTGCGTCGCTGGGGGTGAGCGCAGAGCGCCCGGCCCGCCGCACTTGACCACGCTGCGTGCGCATGAGGGTAGTTTTCCTCGTGGTGTGCGGTCGGAAGATGACGCACAGTGGTCAATCAAGTCTGGTCAACGACGACGGACAGCGCTGGGACCGAGGGAGAGCGGGCAGCCGGATGGATGAGGACATGTCGACGAACGGTGTGGGTTCCGAGGACGAGGCGCTGGACGACGGCGGCTACGCCAAGGTCGTGGGCGAGCGCCTGCGCGAGATCCGCAAGCAGAAGAAGCTCTCGCTGCAGGAGGTCGAGAAGGTCTCCGGGCAGGAGTTCAAGGCGTCGGTCCTGGGGGCCTACGAGCGCGGCGAGCGGGCGATCTCGGTGCCCCGGCTGCATCGCCTGGCCCGCTTCTACAAGGTCCCGGTCGACCAGCTGCTGCCCGGCGGCGAGGACCCCGACGAGGCCGGTCGCCGCGAGGTGGACCACTCGGGAGCGCGCATCGACCTGACCCGCCTCGAGGACATCGACGGCGCCGAGGCCGACATGCTGAGCCGCTACCTGCGGATGATCCAGGTGCAGCGCCAGGACTTCAACGGCCGGGTGCTGACGATCCGTCGGGACGACATGCGGGCGATCGCCTGCATCCTCGGCGTGGCGCAGGAGTCGGCGGACCGCCGCCTGGACGAGATGGGCCTCCGCCTCGGCTGACCTGCCGCCCCGCCCGCTCGACGGTCAGCAGTCGCGGTCGATGTCGTAGACCGCCCACGGGTTGCCGCCCGGCCGCCGCACCACCTGCACGCCGCCGACGCAGCCCTGCGTGGACATCTCCTCGAGCAGCGTGGGTTCGTTCGACCGCGTGTAGCGCTGGACGTAGGAGGGGAACGACACGACGGTGTCGACCTGGCGCTCCTGCAGGAAGCGGGCGTAGCTCTGCTCGGAGCCGAAAGGGCCCCGGTGCAGGCCCTCGGGGAAGAACTCGGCGTCGAGCACGCCGCCGGCCCGGACCACGGCGTAGAGGCCGTACTTGCCGTCCCGACCGGTGAGCACCCGGTAGGTGTCGCCCTCCCGGACGCCGCCCGAGTCCACGAACGCCTCGACCTGGGCGTCGGGCTCGCGGGTGAGGCTGCCCCAGGCGAAGTCCATGCCGAACGGCGTGTACATGGGCCACTGCAGGACGATGAACACGGCGGTCAGCGCCACGGGCGTCCACCCCGGCGGGCGCAGGTAGGTCTGCATCAGCACCAGGACGATCGGCACCAGGAGCACGAGCAGCCGCATGCCGACGGTCTGGAGGAGCGCCCCCACCTGGGTGGCCATCGACGTCTGGGCCACCACCGGCGACTGGAACACGGCCCAGACCGCCGGGATGCTGATCGCGACGGTCAGGAGCCACCATCCGACGAGGGGCAGTCGGCGCTCACGCTGCTCGAACGGCAGCCACAGCAGCACGGTCAGGGCGATGATCGGCATGGTGACCGCGGGGTGGATGATCGACGCCACGGTCGTCAGCACCACCGCCCACAGCACCTTGGAGCGTTGCCACAGCCCGATCGCGAACGTGAACGCGGCGATCGACCACATGAACGGCAGCTGGCCGAGCAGCGGCGAGATCACGAGCGACGGGTTCGTGAGCGTGGCGGCCGCCCACCAGCCCCGGCGGAGCGTGGGGAACGTCCAGAACGTGGCGATCACGGTGGCGACGAAGCCGAGGACCAGGAACAGCGTGACCGACCGGTCACCGAGGATCGGCCAGACGATCGCGGAGGCCACCCACGGGATGGAGGCGTACGGGAACGTGAGCGCCTCGCCGTTGGCCAGCGACGGCACGTGCAGCGGGATGCCGTTGCCGCTCCACAGCTGGTCCGAGATGAACCAGACGTGCACGTTGTTGCTGAGCGAGTCGTGGCTGATGAAGACCGGCCGCAGCAGCATCATCACGCAGATGACCGCCCAGCCGGCCGTGATCACGACGGCGGCCACGTTGCCCGCCCGCAGCAGACCGGGTGACTGGCGGTCCCACTCGGGCGCTTCGTCGTCGGCGGCCCGGGTTCCGGGGGCAGCCGAGCCGGTCGCTACGGTGGGACCGTGCTTCGGGAACACGTCGGTCATCGGCGATCGGTCGGCGGGAAGTCGGTCATGGGGCGGTCCGAGGCGAGCGTGTGACGGGTGACGTGACGGCGGTGCGCGCGAGCGCTCCCGCTGCGGTGGCAACAGGATACGGGTTGGGACTGGTGGTCCTGCCGATCGCGGCCCTCCCCGGCTCACCGGCCGTGCGGGACGTCGTGACGGTGATCGTCGCCGTGCTGCTCGCCGTCGGTCTGGCCGCCCTGTACGGCCGGTTCGCGGCGACGGCCCGCAACCGCTGGCTGGGTGCGCTGCTCGTGGTGCTGTCGTGCCTGCTCTACTCCGTCACCCCCGCGGGCGTGTCGACGGCCGTCATCGCCCTGCTCGTCGGCGCCGGGGCCGGGCTGCTCGCCGGTCGGC
>JAEXGP010000171.1 GCA_023450775.1 Actinomycetes bacterium
CACGGGGCGCTCGGTGCCTAGCACGACCGCTAACAGACCGACGCCGCCGTACAGGTCGACCTGGCGGGCCGACGGTTCGACCTCGCCGAGCGCGCGTCGCACGGCGGCGACGAGCGCCTCGGCGCCCTCGGGGCCGGACTGGAAGAAGGACAGCGCTGAGATGCGGAGGCGATGGCCCTCGATCTCCTCGTGGAACCAGGCCCGGCGGCCGCTGCGGAGCTCGTCCATGCCGACGACCCGCAGGCCCTCGGGCACGTGCCCATGGTCGACCACGCCGGCGGCCGACGGCGCGACCACGACCATGCGCTCGCCGGTCCGCGCACCGGCGCGCACAGTCACCTCGTCGGCACCGGGGAACCGGCCGTCGCGGATCACCTCGGCGACGAGCTCGTGCGCCACCGGGCAGTCCCCCACGGCCAGCAGCGCGTCGGAGCGGCGCTCGCGGAACGCGAGCCGGTCGCCGTCGACCGCGCAACGCACGGTGGTGCGGTACCGCCACGGCGCCAGGGCGGCACCGGCGGTCACCGGGACCTCACCGATCCGACCGGCCCTCACGGCGCGGGCCAACGAGTCGCGCACGATGTCGGCCTTGAGGCGGGGTTGGGCCGACGGCGTGGCGTGCTGCAGGTCGCAGCCGCCGCAGCCGCGGGCGAGCTCGGGACACGGCGGGGGGACCCGATCGGGAGAGGGGTCGAGCACCGTGTCGATCACGGCCGTCGACATCCGCGGTCGCTCGTCCACGAGGCGGACCCGCACCCGCTCGTCGGGCAGCGCGCCCTCGACCATGACCACGCGTCCCGTGGGCTCGTGGCCCAGGCCGGCGCCGCCGACGACCAGCCGCTCGACGTCGACCACGCGCTCGGACGAGTCGAGGCCGGGATCCATGGCCGCACGATAGGACCGGTACGCTCGGGCGCGATCCCACCCGAGCTCGCCGACCCGAGGGCCGCCCATGTCCGCGCCGCAGATCCAGATCGTCCCGTCCGTCCTCCCCGCCGACTTCTCCCGGCTGGGCGAGGAGTGCCAGGCCCTCGAGAAGGCGGGCGTGGACCGCATCCAGTGGGACGTCATGGACGGCGTGTTCGTGCCCAACCTCACGTTCGGGCCCGACGTCATCGCCGCGTGCCGGCCGCTCGTGGACGTGCCGTTCGAGGCGCACCTGATGGTCGTGAACCCCGACGAGCTGCTCCCCCGCTACGTCGAGGCGGGCTGCGAGCTGCTCATCGTCCACGCGGAGGCCTGCACGCACCTGCACCGGACGCTGGGGCTCATCCGTGACCTGGGCGCCTCGCCCGCCGTCGCGCTGAACCCGGCCACGCCGGCGGTCGCCGTCCAGCACGTGCTCGACCTGGTCGACGAGATCCTGGTGATGACGGTGAACCCCGGCTTCGGCGGCCAGGACTACATCGCGACCATGGAGCCCAAGGTGGCCGAGGTCCGGGCGATGATCGAGATGTCGGGCCGGGACATCGACCTCGAGGTCGACGGCGGGATCGGCCCCTCCACGGTGTCGGGGGCGGCCGCCGCCGGCGCCAACGTGTTCATCGCGGGGAGCGCGCTGTTCCGCGATCCCGAGGGCCAGGCCCACGCCGTGAGCGAGATCCGCTCGTTGGCCGAGGCCGCCCGCGGCTGACCTGGACGTGCCGCACCGCCACAGCCGATCGGGGGCGCGCCGGACGGCGCTGCCGCGCCGTGCCGCGGGCGCGTTGATCGTCGTGGTGACGGGATTCACCTCGGCCGCCTGCAGTGACGGACGACCGTCGTTCTGCGACGACCTGAGCCGGAACGCGGACATGGACGCGCTCACCTCGGCACTCGAGTCGCAGGACCTCGGCAAGGCCCGGACCGCGGCCCAGCAGTTCGCCGAGCTGGCCGACGGGGCACCCGACGACATCCGTCCCCAGATGCGCGACCTGGCCGAGGCGGTCGAGGAGATCGTGGAGCTCCTGGCCGCCGATCGCAGCGCCGTTCCGGGGGCCGGCGAGCAGGGACAGGGCGACGCCGCGGTCGTCCAGCAGGACCGGGACCAGCTGAACCAGCGTCTCGAGGAGCTGTCGACGACGAGTTCGCAGGTCGAGCGGTGGGCGTCGCGGGAGTGCGGGGTCACCCTGCACTGAGTGACCAGTCGTACCCCGGACCGGTTGCGCCGCGTTCCCCCGCCCGGAATACTGCGGCGGCAGATGTCACAGGGTGCGGAGTTCTCGATGAGGAGGCTCGGAATCCTCACATCGGATCGGCATCGTCCGATGGGATGTCGTCATGTGGTAGCCATGTGTTCGTCATGGAACCGTCACATCGTGACGGTTCCATTCACATCTACGGCTGGGGCCGTCGACAGCAACCCCCACAGCAGCGACCGACGAGAAGGAGCCTTCCCCTCATGGACCGCCCGTCCCTGAACTCCACCGCACTGACCGCCCAGCGACCCGGCAGCACCCGCAGGGTTCGCACCACCCTCCTCCTCGCCGCCGCCGTGGCGATCCTGGCCCTCGTCGGTGTCTCGTGCACCAAGAACGCGCAGGCCTTCGACTCCGCAGCACGGGTCAACGACACCCGCACGCAGCTGGGACTGCGGCCGCTGGCCATCGACCAGACCCTCGTCAACAAGGCGCAGGCGTGGGCCGAGCACATGGCGAGCGCCGGCACGATCGCACACTCCCGGCTCAGCGACGGCGCGGGTTCGGACTGGAACGTCCTCGGTGAGAACGTCGGCGTGGCCGGCTCCACCGCCCAGATGCACTCGTTGTTCATGAACAGCCCGGCTCACAAGGACAACATCGTGAGCGGCAAGTACAACCGCATCGGCACCGGCGTGGCCGACGCCGGCGGCAAGGTCTACGTCGTGCAGGTCTTCGCCGGCTGATCCGCCCCGATACCGCCGACGAACGTCCTCAGGACGCGGAACGAGGGGCCGACCTGCGGGTCGGCCCCTCGTTCGCGTTCCGGATGAGATGTCGGCGGGAACGCCTCAGCGCATCTCGCCGCGGCGGACGATCACGTGGTCGATCATCCCGTAGTCCTTGGCGCCCTCGGCGGTGAACCAGCGGTCGCGATCGGAGTCGATGTTGATCTGCTCCTTGGTCTGACCGGTGTGGTGCGCGATGCGCTCGGCGAGCAGGTCCTTGATGTACTTGAGCTGCTCGGCCTGGATGGCGATGTCGGTCGCCTGGCCCTGCATGCCCGCGGAGGGCTGGTGCATCATGATCCGGGCGTGCGGCAGCGAGTAGCGCTTGCCGGCGGCGCCGGCGCACAGCAGGAACTGGCCCATCGAGGCGCAGAGGCCCATGCAGATGGTGCCCACGTCGGGCGAGACGAACTGCATGGTGTCGTAGATCGCCATGCCCGCCGTGACGGAGCCGCCCGGCGAGTTGATGTAGAGCCAGATGTCCTTGTCGGGGTCCTCGCCCTCGAGGAAGAGCATCTGGGCGGTGATGAAGTTGGCGACGGTGTCGTTGACCTCGGAGCCCAGGAAGACGATGCGGTTCTTGAGGAGCCGGTTGTAGATGTCGGCGGAGGGCTCCATGCCGTTGCCGGCCTGCATGAGTACGGGGTCCGCCGCGAGCTGCGGCGGGAGGTCGGAAGGTCCGAGTGGCTGCATGGCGCTGGAGGCTAACGCGGCGCGTCGAAGTTGCCGCGCCGCCGGTCCACCCCTGAACTCGGGACACGTCGCGCCCGAGACGGGCGCCGCACGTCCCGAGCTCCGGATGGGTTCGCCCCGAGCCTGAACTCGGGACACGTCGCGCCCAACGCGGGCGCCGCACGTCCCGAGTTCGGAGCGGGCGGTGTCAGGTGTGCGACACGAGGTCGAGCACCACGAAGGCGTGCTCGATGTTGTCGATGTCGCGGAGCCCCAGGTTCAGCGCGCCGTTCGGCAGGCAGCCGAAGTTGCCGAGGTCGTTCGGCGACTCGGTCCAGGTGAACGTGACGGTCACGCGCACGGTGTCGGGGTCGAGGCGGTCGTAGACGGTGTCGAACGTCCCGTCGAACTCGCCGCAGCCGCCGGCCGGCAGGTCCTGGGTCAGGAAGCTGCCGAAGCCGACCCAGTGGTCGATCTCGGGCAGGGAGTCCGAGTAGGCGGCGTCGCCGACCCACACGGTGACGTGCTCGCGGTCGGCGGGTGGCCCGGGCGGCGGTTCCTCCACACAGCCCGAGATGACGAGCACCCCGAGCACGGCGAGCAGCGCAGCGCCGAGACGGCGGGTCTTCATCGTTCCCTCCCAGGTCGCGGGTGCTCCCACAGCCCCCGTCACACGCGGAGGGTACCGAGCCACCGGTACCCCATCAATCGGTGCACCTCCGTCGAACCGCCCCGAGGCCGCCCGTCGAGGCGCAGAACCCGCGCCACGTCTGGCCTCTGGGCTCACCGCCGGACGCCGTAGGTGAATGCCCTGGCCTGGGCCGGATCGCTGCTGTGGACCGGGCTGCTGTCAGCGGAAGCGGACCACCGGCAGGGTCTCGGCACCCGCCACCTGCAACGGCGATCCGGCGGCGTCCGCGACGGCGACCGACCACGGCGCACGGACCTCGATCCGGCCGTCGTCGATCAGCCCGGCCACCAGCGTGAGCTCCGGCTCCGGAGCGGCCGGCACGGTCCCCGGTCCCGTCAGCACGTGGCACGGCGACGGCCGCGTCGCTCCCGTCGCGATGAGTGCCGCGCCCGAGCGCTGCAGGTCCTCCGCCACCGGATCGGACGCGTCGACGATCACCGTCGCACCGAGCAGCGCGGCGAACTGCACCGCGTAGCGGACCCAGTCGTCGCCCGCCGCGGCCTCCAGGACGATCGCGTCGCCAGGTCCGACCCGACCCAGCCGGCCCAGCGCTGACCAGGCCGTCAGCGCGGCCGCGGGCACCGATGACGCCGTCGCATCGCTCACGCTGGTCGGCCGACCGGCGATGGACGTCGACGGGACGACCACGTACTCGGCGGGCGGCTCGGGGCGATCGACGGCCGAGATCCCGTAGACCGGCTGACCGACGACGAAGCGGCCCTCGCCGTCCCCGCCGCCGAACCCTGCGACCCTCCCTGCGAACCCGGTGAGGCGGAGACCGGACCCCGCGTCGGGGGCCTCCAGATCGAGGCCGGCGGCGTGCACCTCGACGAGGACCTCGTCGACGCCGGGCGAGGGGGTGGGAACCGTGGAGCGCCGAACGTGCCCGTCCGGCGTGAGCATGAGCACCGCCATCGGGCAGGCGGCACCGGGCGTGCTGGTGAGGCTCATGGCCGGTCCTCCGGAAGGACGTACTCGAAGCTGGGCCCGGCGGTGGTGCCCGTCCCGTCGACCTGCATCCTCAGGAGCGACCCGGCACTCTCCTTCAGCCGGAACATGGTTGCGATCGCCGGGCCGAGCTGGTCGGGCCGCCCGTTGAACGTCGCCTCGAGGAGCTCCAGGACTCGGCAGTAGATGCCGTTGACGTCGTCCATCGCCCGCCGGACCGGACTCCCCGGTGGATGGTCGGCGACGCGGGCGTCACGCGCCATCGGACGCACCGCGGACCAGTCCACCCGGACCGGCCCCCCGGTCGGCCCGCTGGCGGGCGTGTCGCCCCGGCGGTACCGCCGTCCGAGCCGGAGCTGCAGGAAGCGGTAGTAGTGGCCGACCGCGTCGCGTTCGGGGTGGAACATGTCGTGGTCGCCGTCCCACACCTCGACGTGTGCTGCGCCTTCGCCCTGGTCGACGATGAGATCCAGCGCCGCGAGCGCGGTCGGCAGGTCCGTCACCCTGAAGATGCGGCCGGGGCCACCTCGGAACTCCTTGTCGGCGATCTGCCGCGCAGGGTCGCCGTTGAAGACGGCTGTGTCGCCGCAGGCGGCGACCAGGTCGACGAAGCCCCGTCGGATGGCGTCGTAGAACTGCCCGATCGTGGCGTAGGCGTCAGCCTGCGGCGCGGCGTCGGGTGCGCACGGTCGCTCGATCTGCAGGAACAGGTCGAGCGACTCCGGTCCGAACGGGAGCAGCGAGATGGGCAGGGGCGGGTCTCGGTGGGGCAGCGTGCGCGGGTACCCGGGGAGCAGGCGGGGCGAGTCCAGCTCCGGGTGCCCGCCGACGGCGTTGAGCAGGTTGGCTGCCAGCGCGAGGTGCAGCATCTCCTCGAGCAGCACGCTGTGGAGCACCTCCGCCGCCTCGGGGTTCCGGTCCTCGTCCACCGTGTACAGCGCGCACAGATAGGACGGGATCGTGGTGTGCTCCACCTCGATCGCCCACTGCAGGTGCGCCCGAAGATCCTCGACGCTGGTGATCCCGGCGACCGGTCCCGTGGGCACGGGCGGCGCGGTCATGACGGCTCGTCCGCCGTCCGGTTGGTCCTCGAGCTGGTGCATGGCGGTCCTCGCGTGAGTGCGTCCGACGGACCCGAAGACCGAACGGGACCACGGTGTGTGACACCGAAGGCGCGGACCGGCGGACCACCGGCCGGCGCACCGGGCGGGGCGCGCAATACTCGTTCCCACATGTCCGACACGTGGGGTCGATCGCCTGGGCTCCTGGACCGCGTCCGTGAACGCGAGGTCCTGGACCAGTTCGTCGCACGAGTTCGCGCGAGCGAGAGCCAGGCGCTCGTGATCCGGGGCGACGCCGGTGCCGGGAAGTCCTCGCTGCTGCGGCACCTGGAGACCGCTGCCGACGGGTGCACCCTGCTGTGGGCCAGCGGCGTCGAGTCCGAGATGGAGCTCGCCTATGCGGGCCTGCACGCGTTGTGCGTCCCGATGCTCGCCGCCATCGACGAGCTGCCCGAGCCGCAGCGCGACGCCCTCGGCACCGCGTTCGGGCTCACCCACGGGCCGCCGCCCGACCGGTTCCTCGTCGGCCTGGCGGTGCTCAGCCTGCTCGCGCTGAACAGCGAGCAGGCGCCGCTCGTCTGCCTGGTCGACGACGCCCAATGGCTGGACACCGCGTCGATCGACACGCTGGCGTTCGTCGCCCGGCGTCTCCTGGCGGAGCGGGTGGGGATCATGTTCGCGGTACGCGAGACCGGCACCGGCCCGATCCTCGACGGCTTCCCGGAGCTCTTGGTCGAAGGCCTGCCTCCAGAGGACGCCCGCCTCCTCCTCGACGCGATGATCCCCGGTCCACTCGACGAGCACGTCAAGGCGCGGATCCTCGACGAGGCGCGCGGCAACCCGCTCGCGCTGATCGAGCTGCCGAGGGGCACCAACCCGGCCGAGCTCGCCGGCGGGTTCGGCCTGCCGGCCGCTCGGCCCCTCACGAGCCGCATCGAGCAGAGCTTCGTGCAGCGGATCGAGACCCTGCCCCGGGACTCGCAGCTCCTCGTGCTGGCAGCCGCGTCCGAGCCCCTCGGCGACGTCGGGCTGCTGTGGCGGGCGGCCGACCACCTCGGGATCGACCGTGGCGCCAGCCGGGCCGCCGAGTCGGCCGGCCTGATCGAGCTCGGCGTGCGCGTCCGCTTCTCGCATCCGCTCGTGCGGTCCGCGGCCCATCGGGCCATGGACCAGGACGACCACCGTGAGGTCCGCCGTGCGCTGGCGGACGCCACCGACCCGGACCGCGACCCGGACCGTCGGGCGTGGCACCGCGCCCACGCCACCGCCGGCCCCGACGAGGACGTCGCTGCGGAGATGGAGCGGTCCGCGGATCGGGCGCAGGCCCGGGGTGGTCTCGCCGCGGCGGCAGCGTTCCTCCAGCGCGCCGCGGAGCTGACGCCGGACCAGGCGGAGCGCGCCGAGCGCTCGCTCGCTGCGGCGCAGTCCAAGCTCCAGGTCGCCGACGCCGACGCCGCGGTGCGACTCCTGGCAGCGGCGGAGCTCGGGCCGCTCACCGACATCCAGCGCGCCAGGTCGGAACGCATCCGCGCCCGCGCCGCGTTCCTCAGCGGGCGCGGTCGCGACGCGCCGGCTCTCCTGCTCGAGGCGGCGAGGCGGCTCGAGCCGCTCGACCCGACCCTCGCCCGCGACACCTACATCGAGGCCTTCTCGTCCGCGATGTTCTCCGGCCGTCTCGGCACCGGCCCGGGCGGACCCGAGATCGCCGTCGCCGCCGCCTCCCTCGTCTCGTCGCCGTCCACGCAGCCAGGTGACCTGCTCCTGCGGAGCCTCGTCCTGCGGTTCACCGACGGGTACGCCGCATCGGTCGACCCCACCACCGACGCGCTCCGGGCGATCCTGGAGCGAGCGGACCGGGTCGAGACGAGCTGGCTCTGGCAGGCGTGCCGGCTGGCGACCGACGTGTGGGACGACGACCTGTGGTCCGAGCTGGCGGTGCGCAGCGTCCGGCGAGCCCGGGAGACCGGCGCCCTCGCCCTGCTGCCCAATGCGCTCAACCACCTGGCGGCCTCACACGTCCACGCCGGCCGGCTGTCGGAGGCCGCCGTCATGAGCGACGAGGTCAGCCTGCTCGCCGAGGCGACCGGTCAGCCGTACCTGGAGTACTCCCGGTACAAGCTGGCGGCCGCCCGAGGGGACGAGACCGTCGTGCAGGCGCTGATCGACGGTCCGCTCCAGGACGCGAGGGTCCGGGGAGAGGGGGCGGCGATCGCCGTGGAGCTCGCGCTCCTCGCCAGCATGCACAACGGCGCGGGTGAGTACGGCGAGGGCTTCGCCGCTGCGCAGCAGGGCTGCGAGGCGGCGGAGATCATCGGCTACAACACGTCGCTCGTCGAGCTCGTCGAAGCGGGCGTCCGGATCGGCCGCGTGGACGAGGCCGGGTCCGCGTTCGAGATCCTCGTCGAACGGACCAACGCCGCCGGGACGCCGTGGGCGCTCGGCGTGGCGGCGCGGTGCGCGGCCCTGTTGCGCGACGACGAGGAGGACTACCGGCGCTCGATCGAGCTGCTCTCACGCAGCCGGGCCGCGATCGAGTTGGGCCGCACCCAGCTCCTGTACGGGGAGTGGCTCAGGCGGCGGGGGCGTCGGACCGACGCCAGGGGCGCGCTGCGCGCCGCGCACGAGCGCTTCGGCCAGATGGGCGCGGTGACGCTCGCGGAGCGGGCCCGCCGCGAGCTCGAGGCGACCGGGGAGACCACACGGCGGATCACCGCCGACAACTGGCAGGTGCTCACACCGCAGGAGCTCCAGGTCGCGCGCCTCGCCCGAGACGGCCTCACCAACCCGGAGATCGGCGCGCAGCTCTACGTCAGCCCACGCACCGTCGAGTACCACCTGCACAAGGTCTTCCGGAAGCTCCAGGTGAGCAACCGACGCGAGTTGCGCTCGGCGCTCGACGACGCGCCCACCGGCCCCTGACACGACGGCCTTCCGGCCGACCACGCCGACCCGGGCGGACCTAGCATTCGGCGATGGGAGATGGGCTCAACGATCGTTGCGAGCTCCTCCGCTCGCTCCACACGCCGGGGGACCCGCTCAGGCTGCCGAACGCGTGGGACGTGGCCACCGCGCGGACAGTCGTCGCCGCCGGGTTCCCTGTGGTGGCGACGACCAGCTGGGGCGTGGCCGGATCGCTCGGCTACGAGGACGACGAGCACGCCCCGGCCGACGAGATGTTCGACGCCGCGGCGCGCATCGTCCGTGGCGTGGACGTCCCCGTGTCCGTGGACGCCGAGGCGGGTTACGGCATGCCCGCCGGCGAGCTGGTCGAGGCGCTGCAGCGCATGGGCGCCGCCGGCTGCAACATCGAGGACACGGATCACTCCACCGGGGAGCTCCAGCCGCTCACCGAGCGCGCTGCGTACGTGGCGGCCATGCGGGAGGCGGCGGAATCCGCCAGGTACCCGCTCGTGATCAACGCTCGAACCGACGGGCTCCTCTGGCCCTACGTCGCCGGTGCCGAACCGGGCACACAGCTCGCCCGGGTACCCGACGCGCTGGCCAGGGCGAACGCCTACCTGGACGCCGGCGCCGACTGCGCCTACCCGATCACGCTGTGGGAGCGCGATGCGCTCGCCGAGTTCATGTCCGGGGTCCACGGGCCGGTGAACGTGTGCTGGGTCCCGCAGCTGTCGTCGGTCGATGACGTCGCCGCCCTCGGCGTCGCCCGGGTCAGCTGGGCGATCTTCCTCTACGAGGACCTGATGGCCCGATTCGCCCAGCAGCTGACGGCGCTCCCCGACGCCGACCTCCTCGGCTGAGCCGCGGCCGGGGTCCGAGCCGTGACACCGCCCCGCGCCCGGACGTCCAGGCCCGGAGCGGTGCTCGCCGTCGCCGCTGTCACGGCCGGCGGCGCCATCCGGTCCTCCGGTCGCCGACGGATCGGTCCGTGCGAACCAGGAGGTGGACGATGAGCTCGGCGCTGAGATGCTCCGCCTACCGGCGACGGTTCCAGGTGGAGCCACGCCTGGCCCGCGCCGTCGCGAGGGAGTTCCATGCGCAGCAGAGCAGGCCGGACGATCCGGTGGTCGCCGCCGCCTACCGGCAGCTCGCCGAGCAGGCGCACCGCTGGTTCGAACGCATCACGTCCGTCGAAGGCGGGGTCCGGGTCGCCTTCTCCGCCCTGGCAGACCCCTACCGCGACGCGGCGGAGCTGCGGGACGCCGTCCGGTCGACCGGGACCCTCGAGCTCCACTCGGTGGCCTACGACCGCGATCGCCGGCACCCGCTGCTCGGCTGCCGGGTCGGCGGGTCCCTCGACCGGTTCCGTGCGGTGCACGACGTGGTCAGCCACGCCTGGGGCGACCACGACTTCGACCGGGACGGCGAGTACTCGTCGTGGCGGGCGGAGCACCTGATGTACCGCGGACTGGCCCGCGACGCACTGGCGACGGAGCTGCACGCGCACCACAGCGTCCGCTGGACGACCGGGGAGGTCGCGCCGTACCGGGCGGTCCTGCTCGACCGCCGGCTGCTCGATGCGTCCATGCGCGCCGGCCGCTCCGTACCCGCCTGAGCCGGACCCAGCGGGACAGGCTCGTCGAGTGCGCCGGACGGTCGTGTCACACGGCGCGGGGCTGCCCGGTCCTCCGCGCAGGGATCCCGGACGGGATGCCGGCACGGGAGGTGCGCCATGGGACTGCACGGGTTCGACGGCCGGGACGGGTTCGACGCGCTGGCCGGACAGGCCGGCTTCGACGCGCTGGCCGGACAAGACGGGTTCGGCGCGCTGGCCGGACAAGACGGGTTCGACGGTCACCCGGCGGCGGATCGGCTCACCGCCGATGTGGCGATGCTGTGCAGCCTGGTGGAGCTCGGCGTCCGGGTGGACGGTGAGATCACCGAGAGCAGCGAGGCCGACGGCGAGCGGTGGCTCATCTACGGCCGGGCGTCGGACGACGAGGCCGTCGTCCTGGCGGCCTACGACGATGCCGCGGAGGCGGCCGCGGTCCTGCAGGCGGTGCCGCGGTCGCTGCCGTGACCGAGGCGCCGATCGGGACGGACCCGGCGTCGACCCGTCGACCCCGAGTCCGTCTCGTGCGACCGACGGCTCACCCCGGGACACCGGTGCCGCTGCGGCGGCCGATCGTCGAGCGGTCGACCACGGAACCGCACCGCACGGCGAGCCAGCTGGAGCTGCTCTTCGACCTCACGTTCGTGATCGCCATCGCCCGCATCACCGTGGAGCTCGCCCACGGTCTCGCGAGCGGTCACGTCGCCGAGAGCGTGGTGCCGTTCCTCGAGGTGGTCTTCGCCGTCTGGTGGGCGTGGATGAACTTCACCTGGTTCGCGTCCGCGTACGACAACGACGACGCCACCTTCCGGGTCCTCACGATGCTGCAGATGGCAGGGGTGCTCGTCCTGGCCGCGGGCGTCGGCCCTGCGCTCGACCACGGGGACTTCCGAGGGATCACGCTCGGGTACCTGATCATGCGCGTGGGGCTCGTCACGCTGTGGCTCCGCGCCGCCGTCGAGTGCCCGGGCGCGAGGCCGTTCGCGCTCCGCTACGCCGTCGGGATCTCGGCCCTCGAAGCGGCCTGGATCCTCCGCCTGGTGCTCGCCGAACGTGGCGTCATCCCCGACGGCGCCCTGGTCCCGGCGTTCGTCGTGCTCGTCGTGGCCGAGCTGAGCGTGCCCTGGCTCGCGGAGCGGGCCGCAGGGCCCGGCACCAGCTGGCACCCGCATCACATCGCCGAGCGATACGGGCTGCTCGTCATCATCCTGCTCGGCGAGAGCCTGCTCACCGCCTCCACCGGTGTGCGAGCCGCGGTCGACGGCGGCGGCGCAGGACCCGAGCTCGTGCTGGTCGCCGTCGCGGGGTTCGTGCTCACGATGGCGCTCTGGTGGTGGTACTTCCTGGACGATCCGGGCGAGGCGCTCGTCGCGGAACGGCAGCGATCGTTCCTGTGGGGCTACGGCCACTTCGGCGTGGTCGCCGCCCTCGCGGCGCTAGGCGCGGGACTCGAGGTGGCGACCGAGGCCACCGCGGGTCACGTCGCGGCGTCGCCGCTCGTGGTCGCCTACGGCGTCGCGCTGCCGGTGGCGGTGTTCCTGGTGGTCCACGCCGCCGTGACCGGCCACCTGTTCGGGCGGTCGTCGCCGGTGCCGGCCGCGACCTCCGCGACCGTCGCCGTGGTCCTGCTGGCGCCGATGACCGCGCCGGCGGTCGGCACCGCGGGCTCCGTCGTCCTCGTGGCGGGGGCGTGCGCCGTCCTCGTCTGGGTCGCCGGCGTCGACCGCGGGTCGTCCAGCCGCCGCACCCTCCACTCGCCCACCTGACCGCGGAGGTCACGCCATGTCGTTCTACCTGTCCAACTCCGAGACCGGCCCCACCGGCCTGGAACCGCTCGAGTACCTCGACGACCCCGAGCTGATCGAGCCGATCTACGACTCGGCGGCGGTGGACGAGCCGGCTGGCACGCCCTCCGGAGAACTCGTCGCGACCGGCCCTCGCACCGACGTGCGACGACGGCCGCTGGCCGCGGCGCTGCTCTGGTTCAGCGGCCGCTCGACCCGCTGACGGCCCGCGTCCGCGGCCCGTGGTCGTCGCGGGCCCGTCGGGTTGTCACGGACGATCCCGCTGTCCGGTCCACGTCGCGACACGAGGTCATCAGACGACGCCGCCCGGCGCCCACGACCCGGAGGTACCGACCATGTCCAACCAGAAGATCACCGTTGCGCTCGTGCACGGCGCTTTCGCCGACTCGTCGAGCTGGAACACCGTCATCGACCGGCTCGGCAGCGGCAGCGCTCCGCTCACCGCCGCGCACGGCGAGGTGCCGTGCGACATCGTCGCCATCGCGAACCCGCTGCGCAGCCTGGCCGGCGACGCGGCCTACGTCCGTGACGTCCTCGAGTCGATCGAGGGTCCGATCGTCCTCGTCGCCCACTCCTACGGCGGCATGGTCATCACCGAGGCCGCTGCGGGCCTCGACTCCGTCGTCGCACTCGTCTACGTGGGGGCGTTCGCGCCGGACACGGGCGAGTCCGCGTTCGGCCTGTCGGTGAAGTTCCCGGGAAGCACCCTCGCGGACGCGCTGAAGGCGTACCCCGTGTCGACCGGCGGCGACGAGTTCGCCATCCGGACCGACGCCTTCCACCACCAGTTCGCCGCGGACGTGTCCGAGCACCAGACCGCGCTCATGGCCGTGACCCAGCGGCCCGCCACGCAGGCGGCGCTGTCCGACGAGCTGCAGACCGAGCGCCCGCCGTGGAAGACGACGCCCACGTGGTTCGTCTTCGGCGACCAGGACCTGAACATCCCCGTCGCACTGGAGCGGTTCCTGGCCGACCGGGCGGACGCCCGCGGCGCCCGGGAGGTGCCCGGCGCGTCGCACGCCGTCAGCGTGTCCCGTCCCGACGCGGTTGCGGAGACCATCCTCGCCGCCGTGTCGGCCACCGTGCTGCAGCCGAGCGCCTAGCGCCTCCGGCTCTCCCCCTCCCCCGCCCCCAGCACCCGAGCTCCCGGACGATTCGTCCGGGAGCTCGGCGCGTCACCGGTGCGAACATGGCGTTCGCACCTCGAGCCGTGACACGAGGCCTCGAACCGTGTCACAGCCCCGACCGTTGCGCGGTCTCCCACCTGACCGCCTCGTCGAGGCGCACGAGATGAGGAGCACCCCATGAAGATCGTCGTGATCGGTGGAACCGGACTGATCGGCTCGAGGGTCGTCACCCTGCTGGCCGCCGAGGGCCACGACGTGGTCGCCGCGTCACCGGCATCGGGCGTCAACACGCTCACCGGCGAGGGGCTCGCCGCTGCGTTCGAGGGCGCCCAGGTCGTGGTGGACCTGTCGAACTCGCCGTCGTTCGAGGACTCGGCGGTCCTCGAGTTCTTCGAGACCTCCACCCGCAACCAGCTCGCGGCCGAGGCAGCAGCGCACGTCGGACACCACGTCGCCCTGTCGGTCGTCGGGACGCAGCAGATGGACGAGAGCGGCTACTTCCGCGGCAAGATCGCCCAGGAGAACCTGATCACCGCGTCACCGATCCCCTACACGATCGTGCACGCCACCCAGTTCTTCGAGTTCCTCCCCGGGCTCGCCGACATGCACGCCGACGGCGACGACACCGTGCGGGTGCCCGACGTGCTGTTCCAGCCGATGGCCGCGGACGACGTCGCCGCTGCGGTCGCCCGCATCGCCGTCGCCCCGCCGGCGAACGCCACGGTCGAGATCGGTGGACCCGAGGTGTTCGCCCTGGACGAGCTCATCCGCCGTGCGCTCGAGGCCCGGGACGACCGCCGCAAGGTCGTGGCCGACCCGCACGCCGGGTACTCCGGCGCCCACATCGGCGAGCGCACGCTCGTGCCCGGCGACGGCGCGTCGCTCGGCAGCATCCGCTACGACGACTGGGCGTCGGCCTCCTGAGGGCCGCGCCCGGATGGGAAGGTGTCAGGTCAGAACGCCTCGAACCAGAGCTCGTACTTGCCCAGGTGGCCGAGCGCGTCGCCGACCGGCATGTTCGCCACGTACCAGCCCGGCTCCGCGGGGCCCGGCGTGGAGTAGACGCTCGGCGCGCAGGACTGGGTGATCACGGTTTCCGTGGCCGACACGACCGTGACCGTGGGATCGTCGCAGTAGAAGACCGAGTGGGTCGCGGCGAACTTGTAGAAGTCGTTGTGGCCGTAGGAGGACGGCGGCACGACGAACGGAGCGTCGTCCTCCACCCGCATGCTGAAGGTGAACGGTCCGTCGGCGCGCACCGGTGACGGGCTCACGCTCCACTCGAGCAGCCGGGGCGCACCGTGGTCGTCGGTGCCACCCGTGACCTCGAAGGGCGCTTCGGCCGACACCGAGGTCGCGGACCAGCCCTCCGGCAGACGGTCGGAGATGCCCAGCTCGACCACCCACGTCCCGTTCGTGGCGTAGGTGGGGACGTCGCAGGTCACCGCGACCGTCGCGTTGCCGGCCTCGCCCGTGGGGACGATCGCTGAGGTGCAGGGCGCCGGGCCCTTCAGGTCGGTGTTGTCCGGGGTCCGCAGGCCGTAGATCGTCACGCCGGTGACCTCCTCGTCCTCGAGGACGTCGAGCGACACCACGACCTGGCTGCCGGCGGGCACCGGGCTGGGTTCAGCACGTGATCCGGCGACGATCGGACGGATGTAGCCGGGCGGTGGCGGCGACGCCGGGATGCACGACGCACCCACCGCCGCGAGCACCACCACACACGCTGCCGACACGAATCGCCGCATCTCGAGGCCCTCCCGCCGGGCCCCACGGCACCGGACGCCGGGACCGTACGACGAGACCGGGGTCCGGGACGAGAGAGATCTCTCCCGATGTCCGGTCGGTGAGCCCGACGTCCGGTCAGGGATGATCCCGATCAGCGGCGAACGGGGTACCGCAGGTGCAGCGCCCGGACGCCTTCGACCACGGCGGGATCGTCGAGCAGCACGTGTCCACCGACCAGGTCGCCGAAGTACCGGATGCCCGATCCGAACAGGACCGGCACCTGGGTGACGCAGACCTCGTCGACGAGGCCGAGGTTCAGGGCCTGTTGGATGATGTCGGCGCTGGCGATCGTGACGAACCTGTCGCCGGCGATCTCCTTCGCCGCTGCGACCGCGTCCTCGACGCTGCCGGTGAAGGTCGTGCGCGGGAACCGGTCGGCCGCGTCCTCGGGTGGCGGCCGATGGGTCACGACGACCACGGGGGCGCCCGCGGGGTGGTTGTCGCCCCAGCCGTCGGTCTGGTCGAACAGCCGACGTCCGGCGATGATCGCCCCGCAGCCCGAGGTGAGCTCGCGCAGCATCGGGGCGCTGGCCGGGTCGACCGAGAAGGTCATCTCTGGCTGCGCGCTCGGCACCTCGACCTCACCGGACCAGTACCAGTCGAACAGCTCCGCCGGGTTGTCGTCGGGCTGGGCCACGAAGCCGTCGAGCGACATGCACATGTGGGTGAGCACCTTCGTCATGTACTGACGACTGCGCGGGCGGCCGCGACTCATCGGCGCACGCGCCGCGTGGGC